>JAUYOL010000034.1 GCA_030695905.1 Candidatus Omnitrophota bacterium
AAGGCGGCCATTGACTCTGCAAAACAGACAGCGGAAGAAGTCCGTTTGGAAACCGAGCGCCTTGCTGAAGAAGCCCGGAAAGCCGAACAGGCTGCCATAGACGCGTTAAAGCCCGAAGCCGCTTTAAAAAAACCTATTAAAAAAACTATTGAACAAATGCTTAAAGATCTTATAGATAATATTCCTGTCGAAAATTCAAATATATGGGATACGCTTAACAAGATGTATCCGTTTCCCTCCAGAGACGCGAAAGCGGATATCAGAAAGATACTCCTTGGATTAGCCGGCGATGAGACTCTGTCAGCGTTAATAAAAGGACTGCACGATAACCTTTCAAATGGTGGGGTGCTAAAAGAAAAAGATATGCTGTCAAAAGAAGAGTATGAGCAGTTCAAAGTACAAAGCGGTCTTAAAAAAGATTTTGATAGACCACCATCTGAAATAAAGAATGGGTTGCCTTTTACTTATAGCAATATGTCATATCAGCTTGTTCTGGCACCACGCGATATTTTGGATATGATCGGCGGTTATATTAGCGCGGATTGCACAGACCCCGGGTTTATGAGTGGTAGTTCTTTTCTTAAATATGTTCTTAGTCATATCCGTAGCCCAGGATTCCTAAAATTCAGGCTGTATAGACAGACTAAAGAAAATGAGTGGGAATGGGTGGGCAATGTCTATACGGCAGTCGCTAAAGACAAAAATAACCACCCAATTTTTCTCATCGATGCATTGCAACTACCTTCCAAGGACGCTGGTCCATTTCATACCGAACCAAGCCCTAATAAAGGAAATCTGCCTTTTAAGAATCTTCAAGAAGCCGCAACCGTGGCCGAGCAAGCTGTAGAGACATTGATAAATTACGCCCAGGAGGCTGGCTTTAAAGAGGTTTGGCTGGGATTTATATCTAATTTTTATGAACCAAAAGGAGGAGGGCTCGTAGAGCATTTCCAGACTAAATATGCGGATGCCTTTAACGCTAATCTTGCTCCGACTATGGGCAAGGAAACTAGATCCGCCCAAATTAAGCCCACAGATGCTGGTAACTATGAGAGTAAGTTATCCGAATTAGGAATCGAGCTCTTAGGAATACCTCGCCATAAATTAGACTCTTTTAATTATAGACGTGGTTTTGCCAAAATATGGTCTAAACCAGAAATTCCAGTATTACCGCCTCCCGTTCAATTACCAAAGGCTCTCATTGGTGCGATGATATTTGATTTAGATAACACCTTATCAAGGACTACGCAGCTTGTACCCGATGAGATAATTGAAAAGTTGATAGAATTTCTAAAGCAAAATGTTCAAATTGCCATAGTAACTGCGCAAAGCAAAGAAGAAGTAGAGGAATATTTAATAGCACCTTTAAAGAAAACAATAACTGATAAGGGTGGTTCAATGGGATCCCTTGACAACTTATTTATTTACACTTCATTAGGAAGCCAAGGTTGGAGATTAGATGAAAAAGGTCAGTTTCAATCTACATATGATAGAACGAAAGATACGCCTTTTGAATCAGATCAAGAGAAAGGTCTATTAACAATAATAGGAAAAATTGTAGATACAGAGCAGATTTTAGGTCCGGTAATTAGAGATAAACATGAAGGGAAATATATACACAATCGCATTGCCTCTCTAACAATAGGCGGAGTTGATAAAGAAAAAAGGATCGATATTGCCACGAAATTGCGGCAAGGGCTTTCTTCTTTGAAAGTTGACATTAAGATTTCTGGAAGCAAAACTATTCATATAGTGCCTAAGGATGTGGATAAATCCGTTGCGGTAAAACATTTTAGAGATGGAGTACTCAAAAGTCGGATGGGAGACCAGATAAAGGATGAGAATATTTTAGTAATAGGAGATGACTTCAAAGAATCGGATGGTTTTGCCCAAGGTTTAGACTTGGATCTCATTGTTCTAGACGCGAACAATTACTCGGTAGGAACGAAAGATAATCTTCCACAAAATGTGCAATTCTATCCTGATGGAGAAAAGGGATGGCAGAGGGCATTAAATTTATTTTTAGCCATTAAAATTTTTGAAAAATTACAAGTGGCACTTCCATTTGCTCATCCTTATAAAGATAGCTTGATCCAAGTCTTAAAAGATTCTCAGCTCAAAAAAGCTATAGAAGAGTCTTTAATGATGCGAAGAAAGTTAAAAGCCGAGGAAGACGAACAATTAGTCGTTGAGTATAGAGGACAGCCAATTTATAAAATAGCGTATAACAAAGAACAAAAAAGATGGTGCGTAACGAGATTTAAGATAAAAAGAGAAAAATATAAATCACCAGAGATGAATTATAAAAAAATTGAGGAAACATATCGAGAGCCAATAATAATCCGTGAGTGGGTTGCTACCCATAAAACCGCCGAAGAAACGAGGGGGGTTGTAAAAGAAAAAATAATTGGAGAGGGTGAAGACCCTGTGGAATGGCTGGATTCTACTCCTATATTAGATTTATCTAATACTAATGTAAGGCGAAAAGTTAAGGGCGAATTTATAGATGTGCCTTTATATGAGACAGTAGATGCTGATTCCAAAAATCCAACAACAGCTATAGGCGGCATAGTATTACAAGACAAAACTACAAAAAAGTTTGAAGCCAGTAAATTTAAATATAGAATCATTCTTCTTCCATGGGATAAGGATGATACGGATAAGTATCTTGCCGTGCCAGAAGTTTATACTGGCAACGGTGAATATATGCGAGAACGAAAATTGGCATATTCGCCTGATCGGAGCAATGATGGGAGATTGCCTGTCATGGCTATTTTATGGAAAGAGTCTTTATTTCCTCTCTTGGATAAATACAAAGACAGAGAGTTCATATTGCGTTGGAAATACCAGCCTATTGATGAAGAACCTTCGTTTGGATATGCTGAAGAAAAAGAAATAGTTAATTCAAGTACAATCGAAAGAATAAAAATATCTCCCTATTATTTATTATTAACCAACACCGCCGTGAAACTCTTTGAGATAAAAATAAGCGGGAATGGCAAAATATCATATGACAATATAAAAGCAATTGACAGAACAGAACTTTTAGAGGAGTGGAAAGACAAACTTTTGGAGATTGTCGGGGTTAAGATAAAGCAGCCTTTGAAACCCACTCCCGAACTAGCCCAACCACCCCATCCTCCCAAATCAATCTTCCCCGAAAAAGCTACAATGGAAACTACGGTCAGGCCAAAACCCATTATGACTGAAGAAGAAATTCGCATTTCCATCGAAAATTTCTGGAGGAAAGGAAATAAAGACTATGACAAATTTCTGACCAAGTTTGAAAATCTCGAAAAAATAGACGATTCTATTCTAAACGCATTAACATGTTTGCTTTTAGATGATAGGTATAGATATACGATTCATTTAATTTTATCATTAGAGAATATACGGTCATCAGCAGTTAAATATCTTGAAAACCTTTATTTAGAACTTAAAAATAGGGAAAATAGAAAAGACGCCTATTTAATAGGAGAAGCTTTAGATATTTTAGGAAGCCCCGTTGGAATACATTCAAATATGGACTATTTACTGACTATGCTATACGAAAGATTGGGAATTATTAGCTCGGTTTTTCAACATGGCCCTGAAAATTATGGCTATTTAATCAGTCAAGAAAACAGACTTTTTATGGAAGCCTGGAGAGATGGTTTGGAATCAATAGTTAAAACCGATTTTGCAAGAGATAATGCTATTAGAAAGAAAATTGATGAAATGATCGGAGGATTAGCTGCGCATGGCGCAAAGATTTTTCCTTATATTATTGAAAGGGTTAAAAATATCAATCAAGAATTAGAAAAGACAAAGAATGAATCGCTTCATCCCGACCATGATAAAGCTCAAATAGCAATAAATTGGTGCCTTAAACAACAGATTGGATTATTAAAAGAAGTTATTGAACGAACAGGTGCATATGGAACTTTGTTGCAATTATTAGAGTTAATATCAAACGAAGAATTCAAGCAAGCGGCCAGAATAGGAATAGAAAGTGCAATTTCTAATTTAATTAAGGAAGATGAAATAAACGGATCAGGCGAGAAATTCTGGAAGCTTTTTAGAGGTAAAAACGCGCCAAGTATTAAAAGGGTGAAAGAAATTGTCACAAATGTTTTAATTGAAAGAACGCCAGATTCCGTAGATACATTGCTTTGGTTATTTGATATGCAACTTAACGATGTTCAGATTGATAAAATTATACAAATTCTTAAGCCATTAAGTTTAATTGTTGTTCCAACGATTCAAAATTACGTTGACTCTTTAAAATGGTGGCAACCAAAAAGGGTATTGAAAAAAATTATTAAAGTCGACTATAAAAAATTAGCTGTTCAATTAATAAATAAGCTTAAAGAAGCACCTGATAAGCGACATGGGTTGAACCAAAGTAAATCAAATAGAGGTGTTAATACATTTCTTATGAGTATATTTATAGCCTCCTCTTTATTAGGTCTTACCTATCCAACATTGGCTCAAGAACAGGTGCCCGAAGAACATATAGTTCAAACTCAACCCACTCAACCTGAAAAGAAGGTAGAGCTTCCTACTGCACCAGAAAAGAAAGCTCCAGAAAAAACACCAGCAGAAAAACAAAAAGAAGCAGAGGAAAAGATAAAACAGGAAAAAGCCGAGGCTGAACACCAAGTACAATTAAAGGCCGAAAGAGAAGAAAAGGAGCGTAAAGACGAAGAAACCCGTATCAAGCGAGAGAAAGATGAAGAGGGGCAAAAACGTGTAGATGCCGAGAAGTCTAAATCCAGAGAAGAAACATGGGAAAGCTTTAAGAGTGGAGCAGTAGTAGTATTTAAATGGATTGGTGTCGGGCTTCTATTTCTTTTGGGAGTAGGATTGCTTATAGGAGTTGTAAAAATCTTAGAGGCGATTAACAAGAATATAAAACCCATAGCCAGAGGCACGGCAAAAGCTGCGGTAGGTACAGCAAAAGGCACAGGTTTTCTAATAAAACATTTAGTTTTATCTCCTTATTATTTTGGAAAATATGTGGTCTACTATCCTTTAAAAGGTCTTTATATGGGGTCAGAGTTTACTATAAAGGCTATAGAAAAACGTAATGTAGCCACAGAAGTTATAAGTCTTATACTTTTCTTATCGGCATTGACAGGCTATGTAATCTATAAAGCCACAGCTTATAGTACCTTAATCAATATGCCCACGCCTTCCACAGGAGATTTAATAAAGATGTTGGAGGATCCATATAGAGCAATAATGTGGGTAGTTTTTGGTGCGGCAGGCATATTAACATCTATTGGCATCGTAAGATACATTGCAAGAAGTAAAAAGAACCTGCCAGTAAGCGGAGTAGCGTTATCTTTAATCATTGTTTTTTCAAGCATAGCAGGGATAGCCAATTATCCTCTTGCATCTTATTTATCTAAAGATAGGGCAAGGGTAGAAGCGATAGAAGCGTTAAGTAAATCTACTGATCTGACATCACCCGAAGTAGTGGATAGTCTTATTGAGGCACTAAGCGACAGAAATGCTGATGTAAGGAAGCACGCTGCCGAAGCCTTAGGTAACTGTGGAGATAAAAGGGCTATAAAACCGCTTATTCGTGCATTAGATGATTCTGAAGCAAGTTCTTCCGCTGCGTCCGCGTTAGATAAGTTAGGTGTTGTAAAAACAACCGATGATATAGAGTTATTGAAAAAGCTGCTAAAAACAAATTCTTATTATGGCTTTAAAAGTGAAGCAACCGCTGCCTTTGTGCGTATGGGAACGAGTTCTATTCCCGTTTTAATAGATATGTTATCGGATGATAATTCCGCTTTTCAGGAAGTGGCTAACGATGCGTTAGTAAGTATTGCCAAAGAAAATACTCGTAGCGTACTCAATGGCTTAGAGAAGCCCCTATCTAATGATAAGGCAGGTGTAAGATTGAGAGCAGTGAAAATAATTATTGGTATGGATAATAAGCAAGATACAGTTGGTATTCTCACGCGAATCTCACAACAAGATAGGGACTGGGATATTAGGGAAAAGGCCACAAGTCGTTTGCAGGATATTAAGCCGGACACCAAGGAAGCGGAAGTAGTAAAATTAATCTCTAAAAAGGACGAGGAAGGATTGGTTAAAGCAGGTGCGCCAGCGGTTGGGTTTCTGGTAAGTAACCTAGAGTCTTCGTCCGGATATTCGGAGAGAGAGCAGAGAGAAATGTCGGTAAAAGTCTTAGCTAAAATTGGCGATAAAGCTGCTGTAGAACCGATTATCAAAGCGATGCAGGACAGTAAAATTGAGTCTAAAGTGGCGGTTGAGGCTCTTGGGCAATTGAAAGATTCTCGTGCTATAGAGCCGTTACTTAAACTCAAGAAAGACTCTGATTATTCCTCAGATTCAGAACCGGGATGTGATAAAATCGCAGAAGCAATAGTTCAAATTAACGGAGGTAATCCTACCGATGCCCTTGTCAAGGCGTTAGGGGATGATAATAAAAATACACGCAGAATAGCCGTGAAGGCTTTGGCGCAAAGTAATAACCCCGAAATAATAAAGCCATTTATAGAGAGACTAAAAGATGATGATGAAGAAGTTGTGGTTACAGCGACACGAGCACTGGGCAGACTAGCAGCCAAGGATGCGGTTGATCCGCTTGTTGCGATTGTAAAAGATGAGAATATAAGGGGAGATAAACTAAAAGCTGCCACAGAAGCGCTTACACAGATTGGCCAGCCAGCGGTTATGCCTTTGTTGAAAATAGCAGATGATAAAACGGTAGGCGAAAGAGCACAAATTATAATAACAAGAATTGGTCAGGGTTCGGTAGATTCTTTAGTAGAGAGATTAAATCATTGGAATCCATCGGAAAGAAAACAAGCCATAGAGCTACTTGCTAAAATAGGCAAGCCGGCAATTCCTTCTTTGATTCAGGCATTTGGTTCAGATGCCTATTCCGTGCGGGAAGGAGCTTTGAATGCCTTGATTCAAATCAGGGATACTGAAGCATCTGTTGATTTACTTATTAATGGACTACAGAATCAAAATTCAGATATAAGATGGAGATCTGCTGCGGCTTTGATAGAAATGCCTCATCAGAAAGCCGTGGGGTCGCTTATACAATGCTTAAATGACACTTCTCCCAAGGTGCGCAAAACCGTTGCGCAGGCGCTAGGGTTTTATTCAGGTCTTGAGGCGGTTCAGGCTTTAATGCAACATTTGCAGGATGGGGATGTATTTGTGCGTAAGGCAGTGGTAATTAGTTTAGGAAGAATAGGATTTGGGTCTCAACTACGAAACGAAGTTACTTCAGCGATAATCCAAAAATTAGATGATACTGATTGGCAAGTTCGTGCCGCAGCTGCCAAGATTATTATAGCTTCTCCCGGGGTAGAAAATGCGCTTGTTTCACACCTTGAGGATCCAAGTCCCTATGTTAGAAGACAGGTAGTATTGTCTTTGGGAAGGGTTTCTTCTTCAGCCACTTATTTTGACAAAGCTCTCAATGATTCCGATGAATATGTCAGACTAACAGCCATACAGGCAACAGAACAGATAAATCCATTTTCTATCAATATTTCAGACAATTTTGTTTTAAAGACACTTTTTGATGATAATGAAAATGTAAGAGCAGTTGCACAAAAGGCATTAAAAGAGAAAAAAGATTTTCAGCTATCATATAGGCTATTGGAGATATTATCAGATGTTAGTAAGTCCAATAACGAAAGGGCTTATGCATTAGAAGCAATAAAAGCGCTAGATGAATTCGGGGCAAAAGTTTTAATAGTCGGCCTAGAAAGCAAAAATGATGCTATAAGACAGGTATCAGCACAGGCTTTAACAAAGATGGGTAAAACTGCCTGTGGCCAATTAGTTGAAAATTTACGTAACGAAGATGTTACAACGCGCCAAACCATCGTTAATATCCTAATCGAGATAGGCGATCCTGCCAAAAAGGATCTTTCTAAAGCCATTTGGGCTGAAGATGACCCTGAATTAAGCGGTTTGGCCAAGGCAGTGTTATATAAAATAGATTATACATCGGCACAAAAGATACATCAAAATCTATACTTTCGCTATGTAACTTGGCCTGAAATCAAAAAATGGACAAAGGTATTAGCTCCTTTATATTTTCTAATCTTGATAGGCATTGGAGGACTATTTGGAGCTATTAAATATATGAGAGAGCAAAAATCCAAGAAGAAAACATCACCAATCTTAAGGCGGGTTACGTTAACTCAAAAACCAATAATCGTGGCAGAGGCGATTATTAAGAATGGATCAGAAGTAGAATTGCGTGTAAAATCCACATATCAAACTTTAATTACCATGAGAGAAAAGAAGTTACTGGAGAAAGTTTTATCCGAACTAGGGGCATCTGGCAACTCACAATTAATTCATAAGATAAGTAAAATTAAGCTTGTTACAGGAAATGATCGTCTAATGCATATAGACAAAAACATCCATGAGCTCGTGATTGATATAGATGCCTTTAAATCTTATTATCTTTTACTTATGGAGATAGAGCATGAATTACAGCATATTTTGATGGGTTCTTTAAATCAAAGAGCCCCTCCCCTGGTGGAGGAGCTTACTATTCTTCGCCATGAAATAATGCGTTTTCTTTCCTTTACAACTGACCAACAAGAAGAAGTTCTTTCCATCCTTAAGGCAGATAATGATCTTGATGATAAAAAATTCTACGAGATATTGGAATCTGCCCAACAGCATGATATAGAAGAGGTTTCAAGTCTACTCATCAAATATGTTATACGATTTTATCCTAAAGAACTGCGGCGCGGATTACCTGCCAAAATATTAACAACTTTAAAACAGGATATAGTTTCTCTCTGGCAAGACTTACACTCAAAAAGGATTGTTTCGTATCTCGGGACTAAATATGCGATAGAGCCGAAAATAGCCAAGCTTATGGTAAGGTTTCACAGGAAAATGATGGAAGAAGTCCGGAAAAGAAGCATAGGTGAAGATAAGCTTGAACCTTATGAATTTACCCTAAGGGAATTATATAAATGGGCTGAGTTTTACAAACTATTTCGTAATCAATGGGGAATTACCACATCATTTATAAAAGGCGCTATTTACATTTATGCCGACCGTATGGAAAATCAGAAAGATAAGAATAGGTTTTATCATGATATAAATGCGATGAGCTTAGATTTGGAGGCATTGGAAGCCATTGATTATAAAGAAGGTAGGAAGCCTGATATAGCAACACTTTTGTCTAAAGAGCAAATTATAAAGGATACTGTTAGAGACAATAAAAAAATAATTGATGAATTAGGTATGGGAACTAATACTTCTTCCGATTCCGAATATATCCCTAGCAAACAATCGGCTGAACTTGTCCATATTCCTCGGACAGTAGAAGATCTTGAAAAAATATCCTTGGCCGTAAAATTAAATGATCCCGTTCTTCTGATAGGAGAAACAGGCGTTGGCAAAACATCTTTGGTTAGAGATTTAGCATTTTTGACTAAAAATGCCTTCAGGCGTTTTAATCTTAACGGTCAGACGGACAAGTTGGAATTCATCGGCGGATTTAAGCCCAAACGTAAGCATTCAAAACAAGATAAGACTGGCAAGCGGGAATTTAAATTTGAATGGTATAACGGTATTTTAATTGAAGCGATGCAGAAAGGACACTGGTTGGTTTTGGATGAGATTAATTTGGCGGAGCCGGAGGTTATAGAGCGCATACGATATCTTCTTGAACCAAAAGGTTATTTGAAGGTAAGTGAACATGAAGGAGAGCAATGGATACAGGACAATGATTATAATAATTTAGTTAATGAATTGGTTGGTGAATACGCAGATAAACATACCGAAACAAAAGAAGAATTGATTAAAAAAGCCGTTCAAAAATTATCAGACAAGGGTATTTTCAGGATCCATCCGAATTTCAGACTTTTTGCCACGATGAATCCGCCCGAATACGAAGGTCGTAAGCAACTTTCACCAGCTTTAATGAATAAATTTAGGGTTAAATGGATAAGGAATTTTACCCACGATGAAATTTGCAAGATACTAGAAGAAAAATATCAATTAAGTGAAGATATAATTAATAAGCTCTCCAACTTTTATGTCGAATTGGCACGTATTTCCGGTAAGCAAGGTGAATTAGGCAGAGAAATCGGGCAGCCGTATTATTTTACAATTCGGCAATTCTTCAGGCTTGCCTTACGTGTTCGGCATTGGCTGTCGCAATTCACAACTATGCCTTCCGAGGAAGTTATAAACCAGCGCCTTGCTCTTGAATCGGAGGAGGTTTATGGAGATAGTTTAAGAACAGATGCGGATAAGAAATTGTTTAATAAATTGCTCGAGAAAAAGGAAATATTCGGTTATTTGCCGCCACAAATAAACACAGAAATAAAAATGGATGAATCTAAGAAGAAGGTTTGTTTTGGCGAGGTTGAACTACCCATCAACGAAAAAAAAGGTTTATTTGTCCCCACCAGCAAGGCAGAATTAGCCTCAATTTCCAGTACAAGACGAAATTTAAGGAGCTTGGCCCGATCAATCCAAATGAGGGAAAATATTCTTCTAGTAGGTCCTACCGGAAGCGCGAAGACAGCATCGCTTGCCAATATAGCATATTTGACTAGGAATAATTTTATTCGTCTTAATCTTGATAGCCAGACAGATATAGGCGATTTAATCGGCAAAAATGTTCCTGAGGAAGGAACTTCCGGTTTCCGATGGCAGGATGGTGATCTTATTAAGGCGATGAGAGAAGGCTATTGGCTTCTTCTTGACGAGTTCAATTTAGCGGAACCCGAAATCTTAGAGCGTATTAACTCTCTTTTAGATGACGATGGTTCGTTAGTGGTCACGGAACATGAAGGTGAAGTGTGGATTCCTGGCAATATTTATGATGAAAAGAAAGCTAGCGGTGAAGATATGTCTAAATTCCAGCGCATTCATGAAAACTTTAGATTATTTGCCGCTATGAATCCGGAGCATTATGCCGGTAGAAATAGACTGTCATTGGCAATGAAAAACAAGTTTATCGAGAAATGGTTCAGCGGGGATTTTTCTTCTAATGAGATAAAAGAGATAATAAGATTTTATCTGACCAAAGAAAATCTGTTCAAGGGGCCTCCTCTCCCAAATAAATCTATAGACGCTATAACCGAATTTATGGCATCCGTTCACCTGTCTATTTTACGCATGATCAAAGAGAACAGGTTCAATAGGCTTGCTTTATCTGGTAACGCCGAAGATTATAATTTTAGTCTCAGAGAACTTAAGGACTGGGCTGAGTTTATCAGGAATTTGGTTATGGAAGTTGGCGAAGGAGTTATTACAAAATCGATTGAAGATAACAGAAAGAAATTAAATAAATTACAGAGACAATTAACCATAATATCTGATCCCATAGAAAGAGAAAAACATATACAAAAACTTAGAGAAGAAAAATTGATACCTTTGGAAATCTCATTTCAGCGACAAAAAGATGAAAATGAGAAAAGAAAGATAGAAGCGGATATAATGGAACTAAATAAAGAAATAAACAGATTAAATGATCCCCGCGAAAGAGAACAATATAAACAAGAATTGCAAGTCGATATGGAAAAAGTCAAGCAATCTATTGCGTCTTTTGAGAAGATTGGAAATGACAATGATACGATTTGGCATTGGGGTATAAATAGGGCTGTATTCGATGGATCTCTATATATTTATTGTGATCGGTTATATGGGTTAGCCGCCAGGACTAAAGAGCATACATCGGGTGATAAAGATATATTCTATGTAGAAATTTTAGAGCCTATATTTACACAATTAATACAGACAGGCATTGGTGGCCTCGAGGCTATCGATGTCGAAAAAGAAAGACAACTTTTAGGGGAAGGCATAAGCCCGGATGAGTTAATTAGAGGTGCGAAAGAAGAAGGTATGGATGTGGCATCACAAAAATTAGCCGTAAAATTTAATGATCTAACTTTTAATTATCCCGAAGAGCTAAGGGGCTATTTAACGAAGATATTTAAGGATCTGACTAAGCCAGAGACCCAGATTCAAGGTATCTATGGCTTCGCTCTTTTACCCAGAAAGACTGCTCTTAGGCTTGTTGATATGGCATTAGATCATCCTAACCCAAAGGTAAAACAAGCCGCAATGGAAACATTGACTCAAATATTTAGTGAAAGAGACGAAAATTTTGCTAATGACTTCACACCATTCACAGGTAAATTGGCAGTATTTCTAAGCGATGAAAATCAAGATTTAAGATTGACTGCAGCGTTAGTTTTAGAGAATTTAAACTGGTTAGAATGGAAAGGAATAGCCATACCCAGGATTTCCGAACATCCTGAAAAACGCCCCAAAAGTTTACCTTGGGACGAAACCCTTAAAAGACTCATTAAGTTAAAAGACGGTACAGGAGATTATTTAGGAATCTTTGGATTTATGAAGAGTAAATTAACGCTTGCCTCGATGCTCCTTATAAGCTCCGGAGCCATGATTCTGATCACCCCTTTTATATTACAAGCATCTTCTTTTAGCATAGGAATAGCGTTGATCGGAGCTCTAGGGTATCTGTCAGCAATAAAAATTTGGAGGCCCATTAAGAAAGAAGATGTTTCCACACATATACTTGCCGGTTGCGTTGCATTAGTATTATTTACTTTACCTGCAGTATTAGGTTTATATCTAAATAGCTCAATTCTCGCCTTGTTTGCTCATTTGATCGTATTTTTAGGAACATTAGGGATTTCGATAGGAATGTTGGATTTGTTAGGCCTTTCTTATTATCTTATTTACCTACCTCAACTCGGCATACTTTCTATGAGATATGATAGATTAGCCTTGGACTTAGATGATTTTTACGCTCTTCTTGAAAAAACAAAAGAAGGCAAGTTCATTCATTTCCCATTTGAATCGGAAGAAAAAGTTAATTACTTTAATATGTGGTATGGCAGGGCTACTCTCTTGACCGGATTTGTCGTAGGAATAAACTTTGTCATCTCTCTATTTCATACCGCAAGGATAGATAGTCTTCCAGTGATTCCTTTTATTGGTTGGATTCCGCCATGGCTACAGATCAGTTTTGGAGCGCTTGTTGGAGGCGGCCTGGGGTATTTTGTCTCTAGTTTTACAATTTTAGCTGCTGGTACTTTTAAAGAAATGTTGTATAAACCACTAAAAGCAATCCGTGTAGATAAAATCAAAGAAAAAGACTGGATTGGATTCAAAGAACTCTTGTCAGCTTATGACTCATCAATCATAGAAGCTTTCAGAAAATATCGCAATAGATTACTTAAAAGCGATGAGGGTATAGATGATGCAGAGAAAGAATCGACAGGTAAAAATGCTATACTACAAACATTACGGCCGGATGCAATTAAACGCTTAGATAAAGGTGCTCTTGTATACACCATTTTTGTACCAACGTCATCTTTAGATGCAAAAGAAACCCAAGTATTCATTCCCGAAGCAGAAAATTCTGAATTAATTCCTGTTGTTGATACAGTGAAGGCTTTAAAACAAATAGCGCTTTCCGTATTGTTGGATGATCCAGTTTTGTTAGTTGGCGAAACCGGTGTTGGTAAAACATCTTTAGTGCGATATTTAGCTAATCTGACAAGACACAGTTTCAGGAGGTTTAATCTAAGCGGCCAAACAGACAAAACCGAATTTATAGGAGGGTATAAACCAGGGGCAACAGGGATGTTCCAATGGAAGGACGGGATACTTGTGGAGGCAATGCTCTATGGTCATTGGTTGGTATTGGATGAATTAAATCTTGCGGAGTCGCAAGTCCTCGAGCGGTTAAACTCACTTCTAGACGATGATCGCACCTTGGTCTTGGCGGAACATTCAGGAGAACATTTCAAAACCAAGACAATATATGAAGAAAAAAAGAAAGAGGAAGCCAAGGAATATTTTGATGAAGTTAGAAAGGTTAACTATATAGTAGATAAAGACGGAAGAAGAATCTATTGTATTCATCCGGAATTTCGTTTATTTGCCACAATGAATCCGGCTGAATATGCCGGGCGTAAAGTTCTTTCGCCGGCCCTCATGAATCGATTTAGAGTTAAGTGGATAGACGACCTAACTATTACCGAGAAAAAGCTAGTACTTTTAGAGAAATATTATAATCAAATCGAAGGAGATAAAGAAAAACATTTTATCTTTGGGGACGGGGTATTAGATCGGCTTGGTATGTTGCATGAACGCATATCAACAGCAGCCAAATCACGTGAGATTGGCAGGGATTCAATCGACCCATATCATTATTCAATACGCGATCTCTTGAAACTGGTAAGAAGAGCAGTGAGTAGAGTAGGCTTAAAAGAAAACAGCATTGGTGTACTTTTAAATAGTTATGAAAAACAAGATATATTTGTCGAAGAACTACCGGAGGTTTATAAAGATAAAATTCGCGATAGAGATGAAGAAGAATTTTTAGGTAATATTTTTATTAATGCAGCATTTAAATATAGTTCTAAGTTAGCTGAAAATCTGCAAATTGATCAAACCAATTCCGCTGTTAACTTTGGGGAAATACCTCTCTTGAAAAATACGAGAGGTGGTCCATATATACCAGGCGCTGAGGCAAACTTAATTCATACACCAGGCACTTTGCGATATCTGAAAAGAATCGCTAAAACTATTATCATGAATGAAAAAGTTTTATTGGTAGGCCCGACTGGAAGCGCAAAGACCTCGTTGATCCGTTATCTAGCATATCTTACCAAAAATAATTTTGCCAGAATGAATTTAGACGCGCAGACGGATACCTCTGAGCTTATCGGTAAGCATGTCCCTGTTGAAAATAGAAAAGGTGAGTTTAAATGGCAAGATGGCATGTTGGTGGAGGCATTAAAAGAAGGGTGGTGGGTGCTCCTTGACGAAGTCAATTTAGCCGAAGCCGAAATATTAGAACGTATCAATTCTCTTTTAGATGACGATGCCTGCATGGTAATAACCGAACATGAAAATGAAAAAATCATTTCAAATGCCGAATATGAAAAGAAATTAAAGCCATTTATTGAGGAATATATCAATTCTGGCGCGTCTCAGAAAGAAGCAAGACAAAGGGCAATCAAAAAACTTACAGAAGAAAAAATATTCCCAATCCATCCCGATTTTAGATTATTTGCCGCTATGAATCCGGAGCATTATGCCGGGCGGAATCGGCTATCTATGGCGATGCGCAATAAACTTACTGAAATCTGGATTCCCGGAGACATGGATATTAAGGAATTAACTGAAATCGTGAAAGGATTTTTAAGGGAGTATTCACAGGGCGCAATTAAGGAAAGAGATTTAGAATCGATAGCCAATGCCATGGCTTTGTTTCATACGAAACTGCAAGAAGTATTTAAAAAGTGTGCAGTTTTTACGACAGGATATGAGTTTAGTATCAGAGAATTGCGCGTTTTAGCTCGTTATATTTCTACATTTGGGCCTACGATAGGCATAAAGGAAGCTTTAAGGAATGGGATAGCCTATACTTATATAGACCGCCTTCATACCAAAAATTTCCGATTTAAGGATGAAAAGGGAGAAGAGAAAGAAACGAATGATAGAAAGTTATTTATTGAAATTCTTGAGGGGATACTGAAGGAAAGCATACCTTTATTGGATTTAGGCTATTTAGAATCATATGCATCCGGGAAAATAATTTCTGAAATAAAATTCGGCGATAAAACGATTAATTTTGGTGGCGTTTCGATCCCGATAAATGAAACGAATGGTTCAGAATATGTTCCTAGCGAAGAGGTCGCAAGGCTTGTTTTAACGCCCCAGACAAAATCAAATCTTGGTAAAATAATCCAAAGCGCGATTTTAAAAGAACCTCTTTTATTAGTGGGCGAAACAGGTGTTGGCAAGACCTCCTTTATCAGGTACCTAGCCAATAAAACACACAATAATTTCCGTAGATTCAATCTAAGCGGTCAGACGGAAAAACTGGAATTCATTGGAGGTTTCAAGCCAGATGAAAGAGGCGTATTTATTTGGCATAAAGGGATATTAATCGAAGCGATGCAGAAAGGACATTGGCTAGTTTTGGATGAGATTAATCTCGCCCCTTCCCAGGTTATTGAGCGTTTAAATTCTCTTTTAGATGACGATGAGTTTTTGGTGATAACCGAACATGAAAATGAAAAATGGGTACAGTCGGAAGTATATGATAAACAAAAGAACAGATTGCTTAAATCCGATCCTAGCGCAATTAAAAAAGATTCAGACGACACAGAATATCTGTTGATTAAATCTGCAAAATTATATCGTATCCACCCGGATTTCCGTCTCTTTGCCACAATGAATCCGGCAGATGCCGAATATGCCGGGAGAAAAAGGTTCTCACCGGCTCTAATGAACAGGTTTAGAGTTAAATGGATAGATGAATTCCACAGGGATGAACCTGATGTACGACAAATCCTTCAGGAAAGATACGGTAAATATCTACCGAACTGGCTTCTCGAAGCCGCGTTAGATGTTCATTTTCAAATGCATGAAAAAGGAAAAGAATTAGCGGATGGCAAAATATATTATACCATTCGGCACTTGATGCGCTGGCTAGGTCGCGTGAAAGAAGCAGGCGTTAAAGACGAAAATGAACTCAGAAGAATAGCTGCGTTAGAGGCAAAAGAAGTTTACGGTGATGGTCTGTCGGATGAGAGCAGTCAAAAATATCTTAAAATGGGAAGAGAAAATGCAGATAGAGTAAGGGAAAAAGGCCTTTATGATATATTGAAAGAAAAATTCGGCGCTGATTTTCAGGATGACGATATTCAGATCGGCAATAAAGATGGCAAGGTTTACTTTGGGAATATTGGCGTTCCAATAAATGGCAGACAAGAAAGTTATATTCCGGCCTATCCTTTAAACTTGACTTATTCTACTAGCAGATATCTAAAAAAGTTAGCTAAGGCAGTATTAAGAAATGAGCCTATCCTTCTTGTAGGACCTACGGGCGGAGGGAAAACCGCTTTTGTAAGGCAGTTGGCCGATTTAGTTAATATGAATTTTATAAGCTTAGATCTCGATGGGCAAACAGATGTGGCTGAGCTTATAGGACAGTTTATACCAGAAGAAAAAACTGATAAGTATAAATGGCATCCCGGCGCATTACTCGAAGCTCTAGAGACTGGCAGTTGGATTCTAATCGACGAGCTAAATCTGGCGGAACCGGAGGTATTGGAGCGGATAAACAGTCTTTTAGATGATGATGGTATCCTAGTTGTTACAGAGCATGAAAATGAAGTCTATATGCCGGCAAGATTATATGATGCTAAAGTAAATAAGATGAAAGAAGAATTAAAGAAAAAGGATAATCTTTCGGAAGAAACCGCAATTAATGTTGCACAAAAAAAGCTAAAAAATCAGGGTTTCCATTGTATTAAGCCTAATTTTAGGCTATTCGCCGCCATGAACCCTGAAAGTTATGCAGGAAGAACTAGGCTTTCCCTTGCCATGCTTAATAAATTTAGCCTATTATGGGTTCCTGGTGATCAGCCAGAATCGGAACAAATATCAATAGTTGGGCATTATTTATCCGTACCTGCGAAACGACAGGAAAGCATTAAGATACCTGAAGAAATATTACATGAGGCGGTACCCTCCAAGGTTGCAGTTACTCAAGCAGTAAAACCAGAAGAAGCGAAAGAATCAATATCGATGTCTGAAAAAGAAGTGAAGTTGATTTTTGATAAAGCCGAAGAGTATAAAGAAAATAAAGATTATCATAATGCCGAAAAATTATATAGTGAAGTAATTAATCAAGCGGAGATTCAACATAAGGAATCGGAATGGTGGTTTTATAAGCATGCCTACTCTACTCGAGCACTTGTTCGTAAATATTCTAAAAAGTTTGATGAAGCAATGTCTGATTATCTAAAAGCAATTACATTAAATCATGGTATGAGCATTGTCTGGATGGGAGTTAAAGATTTATTAGATATTGTCAGTAACCCAGTAAGGCAAAAAGCAATAATTATAATAAAAAATGCAGATTTGAGTAAGGACGCATATGGTCTGGCATTCCAAGCGCGCTGTTTATTGGATAGCGCGAAATTTACAGATGGGCCATTAAGAAAACTATTGTTAGAAAAGTCTTTAGCTTGTTGTGATGCAATGTCAGATGATACAATCAAGGTTTCCATGGAAGTGCAAGAAGCGCAGGAAGAATTGAAGAAGATTGATAATCAAGGTAATACTACTATTGGTTCAGAAGGAGATGGGAGTTCCAGCGTAAGTTTTGTTAATTATGGAAGATATATGGGGATGATTTCAAATGGTAGTTTTGCAGAGAAAAAAGTAAATTTCGCAACCGAGCAAAAATCATCTTCTGAAGCGACATCGTCTACGGATTCACAAGAATCAAGTTGGCTTGGCAAGTTAAACCACTGGAATAAATTGCGAAGGATCAATAGCGCAATGCGTAAAATCGAATTAACCGCGAAATTCTTTGGAGGAGATTTCAACGTTAAGCTAATGCCTCATCCGGGAAACGAGTGGGGTATTACTTATGATACCGATCCACCGACGATTATGTTCCCTGAAAAAGATTTAATGGAGAAAAGCTGCCGGCACAATGTGGCGACCGCTATGCACGAAGGAGGCCATCGCGACATCACGTGGATTGACCCGGAATTTAATAAGTCAGAATCAACGCGATTTTTATTCAATGCTGTTGAAGATCCCCGGGTCAATAATTGGATTATGGCTAAGTTTAGAGGCGCGGGCGATTACTTCGGCGATCTTTATAAAGAAACCTTTCCGATAGTTCAAAAACAGCCGTTTAACGATTCAGTAGTTTTGCCTCATATTCAATATGGTTTAGGATTGATACATTATTGGTTTTATGGCAAAGAACACCCCGCTATTAAGAATAAACGAGTTTTAGATGCCTTGCAAAGAACCAGAGAAAATGTTATCAATGCATATGAAACATTGCCGGGAACCATTTCTGTTAAAAAAGAACGCGGCGAGAGGATAACAGTCAGTTCGCCCATCTTTAAGCCTATGCCAGTCGATCTTCCACCTATAGGCCAAAGACAATATTTGGGCCAGCCCGATATAAGTGCCATACAACGTATAGATGAGGACAGAATTGTATTGACCACGGCAAGAGGTCATAAAGAAATTGTCCATTTATCGGATGGAAAAACTTGTCAAGTTGTGATTAATATCAGCCCTAGCGCTGAAGAAAAAATTAACGCCGCGCAAGATGCTGCTTGGATTATTAAGCATAAGATATTACCTATATACGAAACGCTGGTAGAAGAATCTAAAAATGTAGCAAAGCAAGGTGTGGGTCAAAAGGGTGGTAGTGGCATGTCTTCTCAAGAAAGAGAAGGTAAAGCTGAACAGGAAGTGGAGCAGAAGTCTAAAGAAGCAGCAGATGCGTTAGGGCGTAAATTCCCCATAGACGAGGAATTGGAAAAGACGGTTTCTCAAGATAAATCTAGAGGTGGCAGTCCAGAGAATAAAGAAAAAGAGGAAAAAGAACAAGGGGGAAAAGACATTAGTAATAAAGATGCTAAAAAACAAACAGGGCAAGGAAAAGAAGTTAAAATCGGACAGGAAAAAGAATCGCCAAGTAAACAGAGCGAAGAAGAGGAACGCCAAGATGTTGCTAAAGGTAAAACTGCCGAAGAAGAACAAGGAAAGGAATCAAGGGAGCGACCAAAGGTAGTTTCTGAAGACGAGGAGTCTCTTACAACCCAAAAACAAATAGATCTTGCAGCTAAATTAGAGCATGATATTAAAAGAAAATTAACGCGTTACGATGAATATTATCTTCCTATGGCTCATTTAATTGAACAACTATTTGGTGTACTGGATAATGAGTTGCATAAGGATATTAAACCCAAGTATAAAGGAGATTTTGCTACCGGAACAAAATTAAATTTAAGAAAAGCAATGCAAATGGAACATACTGCGGACACCGATATATGGTTAAGGCGAGTAAAGCCTGCAAAGCGCAGTTTTAAGTTTGCACTGGTCTTAGACGAAAGCGGTTCGATGGGCTCTCCTGATAAGACAATAAATGCCATGCATAGCCTAGTATTGTTACAGGAAGTGCTCTCAAGATTAGAAATCGATTTTAGTGTCATAGGTTTTAGCGATAGAGCTTGGACCCATAAAGGATTTGGGAAAAAATTCAGATATGAAAATAAAGACGACTTGATAAGCGAAGTATTAAGTTATATGCAACGAGGGCAAAGCACTAACGATGCCGAAGGTGTAGAGTTAGCGACTAAACAATTGGAAAATCAGGATGGAGACTCAAAGATAGCCATTGTAATTACTGATGGACAGGGTAATGGTCCGGAGAGGGTGGCAAATTATTTAGAAAAGGCTCGCAAAAAGCACATTGAAGTAATTGGCATTGGAATTGGTTATGCTATGGGCTACGTAAAGGGTGTTTATAGGCCGTATATTCTTGTCAATGAAGTCGATGATCTACCAAAAGTATTGGCCAAAGTATTGATAGATATTATAGTACATCAGAAACCTACTTCTGAGGTTGGGGTTAATGGCCTTTCGACGATTCCCGACATTAAAAATGATAATTCTACGCCTACGAATTTTATGACTGAGCAAGGCACTGGTATAAAGACCGGTGTATCCAAGCTATCAGAACATTTACCACCCAATGCTAATGGTTTTGTTGTCCCAGAGCTTCTAGCGGTACTTAGCGGTATAACCTTATTAATTTTAGGCATGCCTTTCGTATTGAGCCATATCAGTAGCATTTTAATTGGAGGCAGTATATTAGGTGCATCATTAGTGATTATTAAGTATATTAAAGATACTATTCAAAGTCATAGAGAATTAAGCGATATCGATAAATCTGCTGAACAAGGAAGAGCTATTTTAGAAAAGAATAAAAAACATATAGAAAAGGAAGTTGGAAAACTGACCAAAGAACTTCAAGCTATTGAAAAAGAAATTTCATCAGTCATGGAAGAAAAAGCAGGTATTGATAAAAAAATAGATGGCTTGAAGGCATCCGAGCAACAAACGACAGAAGAAGCAAAAATAAATGCCATAAAAGATGAAATCGGTGCCTTAGAGTCGCAAGGTAAAGAAATACAACAAAAATTGGGTTCTCTTATAACTAGCAAAAAATCAAATGAAGATAAAATAGCGAGATTACGGCAAGATATATACCGCATAGAACAGCAAAAGCCACAAGGCGCAGGTATTAATGAAGCCGAAGCGTATGCAACCAGCCTTGTCAATTCAGTCGTAGTAAGGGCAAGGGAGGCAAAGAAGCTCGGTCAGAAGCTCATAATCGGCTTTGACACAAGCTGGATCCCCGGCTATGAAAAAGGCAAATTAGAGCATATGGCACTAAACCCGCTTGTAAGAGAAATAGAAAAGCTGGAGCAAAGATTAAGTGACTTAGGGCTTGATAACGTGATAATAGTTAATAAGTCAGGAGATGAATTAGCGAATGAGTTGATTTCAAGTGCGGAAAAGACCAATACCCCACTATCTAACGTGGTAGCTTTGGCAAGTCAGAGCACGATCAGCTCTAAGGCATTTGATAACCTAAGAAGCACAAAAGATGAAAAGAAAGCTTTTATAGCAGCTATTAATACTGATGAGTTTGATAAATATTGCATGGAACATCCCGAAGATTCCGACAGGCTGTATGTCAGGATAGTTGAGATGCTGAGTATAGCATTGGAACTTTCAATCGGTAAAGAGCCCCCAAACAACCCGCTGATAATCTTATATGACCAAGAGACCAGAATAGTGGTATTTATGCCTAAGGCTGAACCCGTTGATTTCAAAGAGCTCAAAAACCGTTATGATGCTGAACGGCAGGCAATAATCGCTGCGTAAGTAAAAATCCTCCAAGTATAGATATTTTTTACTTTATCCCCTAGCCCGACCCGAGCAATTTAAGACTTGAGATTTTCTTCAAAAGTAGTAAGATAAAAGTCACAGGTGGCACTCCAACCAAAATGAATTATAGGAAACGGAATCACAATGATAAGCAGACTTAGTGAGCATAGTTCCGATAGCGCATTACTCGAAGCATGCTGTCAGCATGATGAATTCGCTTTTAAATTACTTTACGACCGGTATAGTAAGCTTGTTTATAGCGCTATCCATAAATGGATAAAAACATATGCATCTAAGAAAGAAGATCGGAAAGAAGATATCAAGGACGTTTTTCAGGAAGCATTTATAGATATGGTGGAGAACAATTTTTCGAGACTGCGACAGGCAAAGGATCCGAATAAATTAAGTGGTCTTATTTTTATAATTGCGCATCACAGAGCTGGTAAATATTTTACTAAAAAATGGAAAGAAGGCGAGTTTGTAGAAAAAGATTTAAAAAATATACCATCTCCGGAAAATATTATTGAAAATCTTACTAGAGAAGAACAGAATTCAATCGCGGAAAAATTCTTAAATACTTTGAGCAAAAAAGAATACGATATCATGGAGTTGCATCTTCATAGAGGTTTTAAATATGACGAAATTGCCGCAGCTATGAGACTTTCTAGGGTGTACGTCGGTGTTATTATTAACAGGGTAAAAAACAAGATGAAGCTTTATATTAAGAATAAATATGGCGAAGTATAAAATTTGTGTAATAAATAGACCCAAAGATGTATCTATATCAGTTGAAAAGGAGATTTTAAAATGAAACGCAAAAGGGACGCAATCGATAGTTTATTTATAAATTATTTTAAACATAAATATGGTGAAGAAAAAGAGTTGCCCCGCGGTGGCGTGGAGCATATAAAATCCGGCGTGGAGATTAAATCCCCGCTTGATTTAATTCCAAAAGAGAAGAAGACCACATGCCCACCAGATGTCAAATTAGGCGCATATATAAATAATGTACTTAAAGGAAACGAGAAGGCGGCGCTTGAAAAACATTTATCGACTTGTCCCGGTTGTAAAGATAAAGTCGAATCTGGCCGCGAAATAGTAGAAAAATTCGAAGAAGGAAAGCTCCCGAACGTTCCGGATAGTATTTCTTTTCCCATATCCGATCTTAAAAAGACATCCCGCAAGTAATCTATCTCCATCAAAAAAATCTGTAATAAAACGCACCCTTTATGTATCTATATCATTGAGAGTATAAAAAGTTAATTTATACTTCTCCCCCTCGCTATGAATAAAAATAACCCTCTATTTTAATCCGCAGGGCTATCCTCAAGAACGCCGACCTATATATCCCCTTATTTTACAAATAGTTAAGAAAAATGTGTAAAAATGAAAATAGGAGGTGACTAAAAATGCGTAGTTATGAGTTTTTTAGAAAATTGCTCAAAAAAGAGAAGGAGATTACAAGAGAACTTTCCGGCAAAGGCAGAGACATTGAGTCCCAGCTAAGATTTCTGCGTTACTTTATTGGCGAGGCGGATGTTGAGCCAGAAGACATAGTAGAAATAACGTTTCATTTAGTAAGAAAGTAATGAAAAACCACTAGCCCATGGTTCTCTGCCATGGGCTAGAAATGTCTAAAAACCAAAAGGAGGAATAGGTCATGAAGATTCAAAAAGTAGAAGTGAGTAAAATTAACCCGGCTCCTTATAATCCGAGGGTCGACCTTAAGCCGGGCGATCAGGATTATGAAGCGCTGAAAGCGAGTATCCATACATTCGGCTATGTCGAGCCGCTTGTTTGGAATGAAAGGACGGGGACGCTTGTAAGCGGTCACCAGAGGCTAAAGGTATTAATAGAGGAAGGCGCCCCCGAAATAGAGGTAAGCGTTGTGGATTTACCGCTTGAAAAGGAAAAAGCCCTAAACCTTGCTTTAAACAAAATCCGAGGCGATTGGAACAAGGATAAGCTGGCCGAGATTTTAGAGGAACTATCCGGCACCCCTGAAATCGAGCTCACGGGTTTTAATGCTCCTGAGATAAGCGAGATTTTGGATAGGGCTGAAGAGGTAAAAGAAGATGAATTTAACGCAGATGAAGAGCTTAATAAAATAGATCAAGCTATTACCAAGGAAGGTGATCTTATCATCCTTGGTAAGCACAGGCTTCTATGCGGTGATTCATCAAAAGAGGAAGACGTGGCAAAGTTAATAGGAGATAGTAAGGTAAATCTTATATTTACCGATCCTCCATATAACGTTGATTATTATGGAGGTAATCGCCCGACTCCTGAGAATGCGCGACCAAAGCAATGTAAAAATTGGAAGCGCATATACAACGATAACCTAACTCAGGGCGAATATGAGACGTGGTTAAAACAGATCATTACCAATGTCACACCTTATATAGGAAGCGGCGCGCCTATATATATCTGGAACGGATCAAAGCAGTTCGGTCCGATGTATACGATGCTGGCAGAGTTAGGATTCCATGTATCGTGCGTTATTACATGGGCGAAGGAGAGTTTCTCAATAGGATATTCTGACTACCAGATGCAGACAGAGTTCTGCCTCTACGGCTGGAAAGAAGATAATGGCGCCCATAAATGGCATGGCCCCAATAACGAGACCAATTTATGGCAGATAAAGAGAGACTCGACTTCAAGCTATAATCACCCGACACAAAAGCCAGTAGCGTTAGCACATCGCGCGATAAAGAATAGTTCCAAGCGAGGAGATATCGTTCTCGATTTATTCCTTGGCTCAGGGACTACTCTAATCGGCGCGGAAGGCCTGAACAGAGTCTGTTACGGAATGGAAATAGACCCGAATTATTGTGACGTGATTGTAAAAAGATTTATAAAGTTGGTTGGCGAAGAAAATGTTTCAGAAGAAATCCGCGACAAATATATAGGTAAAGAAAAAGGAGGTGAAACAGAAAATGGATAATCCGGTTGATAACAAAAATAAGGAAGAAAGCCCTGTATTTAAAATCATACAGGAGATCAAAGATAAGACTCGAGACGCTAAAGATATGCCTAAAGAATCAAGGCAGGAGTGTGTTGAAACCCTGTATTCCGAAGGTTATTCCGTATCGCAGATAGCGCAGCTTTTAGATAGAAGCGAGAAAACGATAAAACGGGATATTCAGGATATAAGGCAAAGAGGTTCCGTAAGACCCAGCGTTGAACTGGCGGCCCAGCTTGTAGGTGACATGCTTAAGAAGCTTGAAGTATGCCATTCGTATCTTGTGAGAATAGCCCACTCAAAAGAAGGGTCTTTGCAGGAAAAATCCCAGGCCGTTTATTATGCCTCAAAAATAATAACGGAAATGACCGAGCGGCTCCAAACTCTAGGATATCTTCCTTCGGCTCCCCAGAAAGTAATAGGAGATATTTATCATCATAATGATTGTGATGATAAATCAATCGCGGAAGCTAAAGAAAAGCTTAAAGAAATCGAGAAAATTGCGCAAGAGACAGGCGCTCTCGATGAAGACACAAAAAAGCGCATCGAGTTATTGAAGACAAAAATCGAGAAGACAGAGATAGTCAAAGAAGTGGAAGATTTAGGTAAAGACCAAAACAGCAAAAATAAGGAGGAAACAAAAAATGAGTAATATAAATAATAGCGAAAGAGAGTTAAGAAAAAGTCTAGGCGAAAAATCAATCGAGGCATTCGCGAGGCTGTATTTTTCCCACTACCTTAAAAACGAAATATGCTCATTCCATAAAGATTTATATAGAATCCTTATGGAAATGGTCAGTGCTAGGGGAAAACATACGGCTATAGCCGCTCCGAGGGACAGCGCGAAAAGCTCCATCGTAAGCTTAATATATGTCCTCTGGTGTATATGTTATAGAAAAGAACCCTATATGGTCATATTGTCGGAAACACATGACCAGGCCGTGGACTTACTGTCACACGTAAAAGATGAGCTCGACTCAAACAATGAGCTGATAGAGGATTTTCCCGAAGCATGTGACATTGACAAGGCCGCTGTTTGGAAAGAAGATGAAGTAATTACGGCTAATAGGATTAAAATTATCGCGCTAGGAGCAGGGCAGAAGATTCGTGGCAGAAGGAATAAACAGTTCAGGCCTTCACTTGTGATACTGGATGATATCGAAGGAGATATGGCCGTAAGAAACCTGGAACAGCGGAAAAAGTTATATGAGTGGTTTACAAAGGCTGTATTAAACGCAGGGTCTGAGAATACCAATTATATAGTGATAGGCACTATCCTGGATTACGATTCGCTCTTAGCCAAACTGATTTCCGATACACAAGAAAAGAAATGGGATAAGTATATTTATAAAGCTGTGGTAAGTTTTTCAAAGAACCAACAGCTTTGGGATAACGATTGGTCCCGGATATTAGACTGTCAGGATGGCTATAAAGATAAAGAAGGCCCGGAGGGAGCGCTAGAGTTTTTCAAAGATCATGAAAAAGAGATGATGGAAGGTGTCAGTGTCTTGTGGGAGGACAAGGAAAGCTTCTATCAATTGATGTTGGCTCGTGCTTACAATGAGGCAAGCTTTAATTCGGAAAAACAGAATGAGCCCTTAAGACCTGAAGAACAGAGCCTCAGTATGAATGAGGCGCGTTTCTGGGATGACGAGTTTAAGACAGAAGAAGCGCTTCTAAAGTCTTTGAGCGATGATATACAGGTAGTAGGCGCTCTTGACCCCAGTTTAGGATTAAAAGGAAAGTCCGGCGACTTCTCCGCGATAATAACGCTTGTCAAAGACAATAAAACAGGCATTGCTTATGTGCTTGACGCTGACATAGAGAAGCTAACTCTAGATAATCTATATGAAGCCGTTGTCGAACATTGCAGGAATAGGCGTTATGGCAGATTTGTTATCGAAGAGAATAACTTTCAGGCAGCCGTTATCCTTGCGATAAATGAACGCTTAAGTGAACGGGGAATAGATTTTTCTGTCGAAGGGAAAGGTAATTTTTCCGATAAAAAGGGAAGAATTCAGATGCTGCAATCTCCGATTAAAAGAGGAAAGATTCGATTCTCGCGAAAGCATGCGAAGCTATTAGAGCAGTTGAAATATTTTCCGCGCGGTTCTCACGATGACGGTCCTGATGCTCTTCAAATGGCGTTTGAAGCGGCTGACGATGATAATCATAGAACCAGATGGCTTCCGTTAACAGGAGGAGATGACTATATGCCGGGCAGCGCTTATTGGACTGAGCATGATAGGTTAACAAAAGACCCCAATGCTAAGTATTATGGAGATGCATACAATGATTATGATGATGGCGGCGATGATTAAATTTAAGCTCAATTAGCATCATGAAAATCCCTCGGTGGATATTAATTTTACCGAGGGATTTTTTGTTATTATTTTTCCTTATCAAACATGTTATAATATAAACTTATAGGAGAAAAATATATGCTTTCACGCCATCAAAATATAATCGAAAGATTAAATACGGATAATGAACAGGTTCGAGCCGAAGTTGTTTCAATTCTCGAATCCATGGGAAAAGAAGTCGTAGATTCGCTTATTTTTGTACTAATGGAGTCCCATAATAAAAATATACAGTTTGGCGCGATAGATGCCTTGGGGCGCATAGGAGATGACGAAGCGGTAGATGCAATTGTGTTTAGTGCGTTTTTTGACCCCATCTTATCATCACGACCGAACACACTTAAAGCTCTTATTAGAATTGGAGAAAGAACAGATTACGAGAATATTATACAATTTTTCTTAATGTATTATAATTCCGAAGAATCCGATGTCTATAGCGCAAGAATTATGCGTTATATCGGCTATCTTGTAACGTACGCTATGTACTCTCATAAGAGATTAGGTGAAATCAGTAAATATAAATCTATTCTCATCAATGCGCTATACAGCAAAAATACGTTAGTTCGTTCTGCTGCTGGTTCTGCGCTTTTTGACGTTGGATCAATAAGACCTATTCTTAACGCATTGGAATTTTGTAAAGACGCAGAAATTAGAAAAGACGCCTCATTGACTCTTAATGATATCGCCTATAGGTATATTATGCTGGGAACAGGAAAAGATGATATCGTGGCGATAAGGAAAGCACTATATCGCGCATGTGTTGATGATGATAAAAATGTGAGAAAGGCAGCCAAGTCGTCATTAGATTATCTAGCCAGTGTTATTAAATTTGAGAAAAATAATAAAATACGAAAAGCTTCTGTGCGCAATTCCTTTCTAAAAATCTTTAAAGATTTGACTATAACGGAAGAAGATTGTGGCTGCGAAGGTGGCGTATTTTTTTCGGAAATAGCACAAAAAGGGAAAATCATAAGACCTTTGAAGAAAAGAATTGTCGGGCGTTGTTGTGGTTCGGATGTTAGATGGGGCGCCAAAGGGGACGTAATAGTTAGAAAAGGGAAGTTTATAACCAAAACAGTTGCGAACGAATTAGAAAAAGCCGGTAAAGAAGTAATTATGGTAAGGAGCGTTATCCATTGTCAAGCAAAAGAAGGGATATGTTTAAAATGTTTTGGCAAATATAATTTTGCGGGTGATGTTGCCAAAGTGGGCGAAAAAATAGGTAATAAAGCGGCGTCTTGGTGGGCAAGATTAAAATTTAATAAACATGTGATAGAGTTATTGGAGGCACGTAGGCCCGAAAATCCTGCTATCATATGTGAGGTAGACGGTTGTATTGTTATCTATAGTGAAAAATCACGCGGAGTAAAAATTTTTATAGGGGAAGATAAAGTTAATAAAGAATACATTATTCCACGAGACAGAATGATTATTGTTGATGTAATGGATGGAGCCTTTTGCGGTCAAGAGTTGACTGACGGTCGCCTTGATCCCTGTGATATTTTTAGGATAAGGGGCACCGCTAAGTTGAAGGAATATATATTGAACGAGATGTTATATTATATGCCACAAAGTGATTTTGACGAAAGGCTCATTGAATTATTCGTTAAGGAAGCTATAAAGGTAAAAATAATTAACCCCGGCGATAGCAGATTTAAGAAAAACCAAATAGTTACTATGAGAGAAAGCATAGCCGAAAATAGTCGCCTTCCTCGTAAAAGTAAGCATGCTATATGTGAGCCGTTTTTTGCCGGAATTCAGTTTAAATAATATAGATTTGCAGTTTCAAACCCCAAATGTCCGGACAAATAACGGGACATTTTACATCTCTTTATATAGCAATTAGTTGCGACTTTTGTCCATAGAAGACAGTGGACAAGATTGGACAAAAAAGCGATTATTTTGTCCAGCAATTGTCCAATTTCGAACCTTTAGACATGTCCGAATACCTCTCTAAAATTCGCCTCTCTGATTTCGAAAATTCTTGTTTTCTATGATTCAGGATTGTATAATAGCGCTTAAGAATTGAGAGATACATTCAGGGGGAGAGGATAGCCCCCCTACCATGGTTCGACGCGCCAAAAAACCTCTCTGGTAAAACTGAGAGGTTTTTTGGCTTGCTCACCATGGTGGTGAGCAAGCGAGCCGTCGCCTATTTCAGGCGAGCGCGCCGAACCACCAAGAGGCTGATAATGTGGCATGTTTATATAATCCAATGCGCTGATGATACACCCTACACCGGTACTACCACAGACATTCCTCGTCGAGTAAATGAGCATAACAGTAGTAAGGGCGGCAACTACACGAGAATCCGAAATCCCGTTAAACTTGTCTATAAAGAAGACCATCCCAATCGCTCAGAAGCCTTAAAGCGCGAAGCCCAGATCAAGCGCTGGACGAAACAGAAGAAACTTGCGCTTATAACTGGCGACACCTCTAGTCTGCATGATTTAAGCAAATCTCACGATTAGTTCTCGACTTCAACCTCTCTTCCTCTCTTAGTTAATCGATGATTGGCCACATATTTACGAGATTTAAAACAGTGGTCATGGCCAATAATTCGATTAACTGAGAATCTTGAAAAAGGAGAGAGCGCCTCTCTCTATCTCTCCGCGGGAGACGTACCTTAGTAATGCTGCGAATGCTTTTTTGTTGACAATACGTTCATAGTGTACCATAATATAGAACAGTTGAACCATGTTATGGAACGTTAACCTACGAGGCATATATGCTGATACCCTTGCAAAGAAAAAAGATATTGGAAATATTCATGAGTGATCCCTCGGGGGAGATACACTTGCGGGAGATCTCTCGTCTTTCCAAGGTTTCGTTAAATAATGTTAACAACACTATGCGGCAATTTGTAAAAGACGGTTTATTTAAAAGACGCGAAATCTCCAACATGTCTTTATTCAAGCCGGATCTTGATAGCGAAGACCTACTTAAGCTTTTCGAATATATAGAGCTAAAAAGGAAAACGGTATTTTACGGCAAAAATAAGAGCATCGCTCGCTTGTTAGAAAAATACACTGTCAATATTATCGAGCTATCAAAAAGACAAATACAGCTTGTGGTCCTTTTTGGATCAGTGGCTAGAGGCGAATGGGGCAAGGGCAGCGATATAGATATATTGGCTGTGAGTTCGAATAAAGATAAAGACGTTATTAATATCCTAAATAAAGCAAAAATAGACGTAAGCCCTCTTCTCGAAATTACCCCGATCTCTACGACGATAGAAAAATTTACGGAAGGTCTCAAGAAAAAGACCGAGTTTTATCATGAATTGTGGAGCGATAGAATTGTTCTTTATAACGAATCATTATTCTGGCAATTAGTCAGGGAAGGGAATAGGTAATGGCAAAAGATATTGAAAAAATATTACATGGATGTTTCCATCCAAAAGAAGGCCGGCCGAACCTGCATAAAGTGCCGGTTAATATAGAACGAGCAAGACAGCATATCGATAAAGCCCGCAAGAACCTACGGGCGATGAAAATAATGTTTGATAACGATCTATTCGACTGGACTATCATCTGCGGATATTACGCTATGTATCATGCTGTCTTAGCGGCTTTATTTAAGATAGGCATTCGCGCAACGGCCCATTACTGTGCTATAGCGGCATTTAAAGAATTCTATGTCAGGAGGGGCAGGGTAAGGCCCGAGTATATTAGTTACATTAAGAAAGCAAAGCAACTTGAGCAAAAATATGCCAATACCTTAGAAAAAGCACAAGAGGATAGAGTTATAGATCAATACGGGGTCGAAGTGCTTACAAATGACGATGCGGAATGGATACTGGAAGATGCGAAAGATTTTGTACTTAAAATAGAAGAAGTGCTGGCGGGATAGACATGGACTACTCTGACAAGCATTCATCAATTAAAAAAGCCGCAAAATTAGACGTAGATACAGATAGTGGTTACTATGAGTTTCTAAAGATTGCGAAGAAAAGTAATCTTGGAAAAGAGCGTCTTAGCTATTATTCCAATGCATATGAAGCTGCCGGTGACTCAGGTTTGCGCGCGCTATCATATCGAAAAAGGATGCCCGAAGCTATACGAGAAAGTGCCGTAGAAGAAATTAATAAATATCTTTATAATAAAGTACCTCTCAAGCACCGCTCGGAAATCGGATTTCTTGTTAAAGTGCAATATAATCGCATTACTATTGCTGAAAAGAGGCCGCTTTTTGGAGATCCTGCCAGGACGAGCTGTTCTGAGTTTTGCCAGATGCGATATACGGATTTCGACAACCGCTGGCACCTTTATTGGAAAAGAAAGACCGGTAAGTGGTGGCCATATGTTCCAAAAAAGGATGTTTATACAATAAACGATTGTGTTAGGGAAGTAGATGGAGACGGGTGGGGATGTTTTTGGGGATAAAAGTCCATTTTCGTTCAAACCCCCACGGCTACCAAAGTAGGGTGGATACTCCGAAGAACTATAAATTTTTCGGAGTATTTTTTTATACATACTATTGACAGATGGGTATAATATCGGTAGGATAGTTATGAGCATATGCTCATAACTAGGAGAATGATTTGAGGCCAAAGAAGACCAGATGGGTTAAATGTTTGCCCGGTGAAAGATGTTTTAAGCCTGTGTGTAAGCCGTTTAATAAAGTTAAATGCACGTCTTTAACTCTAGATGAGTTTGAGGCCGTCAGGCTGGCGGATCTTGATGGACTGGAACATCTTGACGCGGCGAAAAGGCTTAAGATCTCACGCCCGACATTCTCCAGGATTTTGTCTTCAGCCCGTAATAAGATTGCCGATGGGCTGGTAAATATCAAAGCTATTAAAATTGAAGGCGGGTGCTGCAAGATACTAAGCGGAAAGAAAAGGTGATATGTGAGGGAAAGAGCCGGTGAGATAAAAAAAATTGTGAGAGATGGCTATGCAAGAATTGCTAATCAAAACGGTTCCTGTTGCCCGGCAAAGTCTTGTTGTGGCAGCGCTAATACCGTTCAAGCCATAAGCAAAAGCATTGGCTACAGTGAAGAGGATATAAAGGCTGTTCCCGAAAATGCTAACCTGGGCTTAGGATGCGGCAACCCCGTTGCTTTGACGGCTTTAAAAGAAGGCGATGTGGTGCTGGATTTAGGAAGCGGCGCCGGATTTGACGCGTTTCTTGCCGCTAAAAAGGTCGGCAAGACAGGACGCGTCATCGGCATTGACATGACGGCCCAGATGATTAAAAAGGCAAGAGCGAATGCAAAGAAGGGCGGCTATTCTAACGTTGAATTTCGCTTGGGTGAAATTGAAAAGCTTCCAGTCGAAGACAATTCCGTCGATGTGATTATTTCCAATTGCGTGATCAATCTTTCGCCGGATAAGAAGAGCGTATTTGAAGACGCGTTCAGAGTATTGAAGCCCGGCGGGAGGCTGATGGTTTCCGATTTGGTGCTGGTGAAAGATCTGCCTTTGATTATTAAAGAGTCGGTGGAAGCGTATGTGGGTTGTCTTGCAGGCGCTATCTTTAAGAAAGACTATCTGAATTATATTAAAGAGGCCGGATTTGATAATATCGAAGTTGTCGGCGAGGCTTTTTATCCGGTTGATGCTACGGCAAAAGTTATTAAGAGTAGCCCTATAAGAAGCCCGGATGACCTCAAAGAGATCGAGCATTCGATTGCGAGCATAAAGGTTAGCGCAGGAAAAGGAAGGGGATAATGTCCGATACTATTTCAAAAAAGTTATCATTTCTTGACAGGCACTTGACGCTATGGATATTTCTCGGGATGGCGCTTGGCGTGGTTTCCGGATACCTCTATCCGGGAATAGCCGGATTCTGGAATAGCTTTCAAATTGGTACTACCAACATTCCCATAGCAATAGGCCTTATCCTTATGATGTATCCGCCTCTTGCAAAAGTAAAATACGAAGAGATGGGGTCGGTTTTTAAGAATGGCAAGATATTGGCCTTGTCTCTTGTCCAGAACTGGGTCGTTGGGCCAATACTAATGTTTGTCCTGGCGGTGCTTTTCCTGAAAAATTACCCCGACTATATGATAGGCCTGATAATGATAGGGCTTGCGCGCTGTATCGCGATGGTTATCGTATGGAATGATCTTGCCAAGGGTGACACCGAATACTGCGCTGGCCTGGTAGCATTTAACTCACTATTTCAAGTTGTATTTTTTTCAGCCTACACGTGGTTCTTTATCACGGTGCTTCCTCCATATTTTGGGTTAAAGGGAGTTGAAGTAAATATCAGCATCGTGCAGATCGCGAACAGCGTCTTTATCTATCTGGGTATTCCGTTTCTCGCCGGGATCATTACGAGGATCACTTTACTAAGGTTAAAAAGTAAAAGATGGTATGAAGAAAAATTTATACCTATGATAAGTCCGATAACCTTAATATCGCTGTTATTTACTATTATCGTTATGTTTTCGCTCAAGGGCCAATATATCGTAAGAATACCTCTGGATGTTATACGAATTGCCGTACCATTATTAGTCTATTTTATATTGATGTTTTTGGCCTCCTTCTACATGGGCAAGAAATTCAGCGCGGGGTATGCGAAGACCGCGACGCTCTCATTTACGGCCGCAAGCAATAATTTTGAGTTGTCCATAGCGGTGGCAGTGGCCGTGTTCGGGATTAATTCCGGCGTCGCATTTGCCGCGGTAATCGGCCCTTTGGTCGAAGTGCCGGTGCTTATCGGGCTCGTCAACGTAGCGTTATATTTCAAAAGAATATATTTTAAGGGGTAGTCCGCCTATTTTGCCTTGCCTGCGCCTTATTCTTGTAGTATTCTATTAGAAATGGCTACCAATTCACAAGATGCCCGTTTTGAGGGCCCGTCCTTTATCGATCCGTTAACGAGGCTTTTTAATCGTTACTACCTGGATCAATTTATTCCGCAGGAGATAAAAAAAGCAGGTCTCAGTAATTATCCGTTATCTATACTTATGATAGACGTGGACAAGTTCAAGAAGATCAACGACGGATACGGCCACCTTTGCGGCGATAGAGTCCTGACGCAGGTCGCGGAAGCCATCAAGAAATCCATCAGGCAGACCGATACGGCAATAAGATATGCAGGAGACGAATTTATAATTTTATTATCCGGCGCCGATAAAGATAAGACCGCCAAGATATGCGGCACTCTTGTTAATAACATCGAACAGACAGGCTTTACCGGGGACAAAAACCAGAAGATCAATGTAACGCTAAGCATAGGCTACGCAGTATTCCCGGAAGATGCCGATGATAAGACCAAACTTATAGAGATGGCTGACAAAGCGCTGTACCTGTCTAAAAAAAGGGGCAGGAACAGGTTTGCCTCCGCAAAAGAAGTTACGGCGGAGGAAGTAAGCTCCCTCATCGCGATGGAATCGTTTCCATGCCGTAAATTTATCGACAGGCAGAAAGAATTGGACGCGCTCAAAGGGATGGTTTCGCTGGGCATAAAATCCGGCGCGCCACAGGCGGCATTCATAGTGGGCCAGTCGGGAGTGGGTAAGACAAGGACCCTGAATGAGATAATAGAGTATATAAAAGATCAGGCTATTATTGTGCATTGTAATGCCTCCTCGCAGCATTCCAACGACCCATATTATCTATTTGCCAGGGGCCTCGGCGGCTACATAGATAAGGCAGGTATGGATAATCCTGAAATGACCGACATATTACTGAAGATGCCCTCGTCCGAATTATCCGAGCTGGGCCTTGTAGTTCCGCAATTAAGGAAGCTGATAAAGAAATCGTCCGATCTGACAATAGATGATAAAGGCAGAAGGTTTTTGATATTCAAGGCATTTTTAAATTTTTTAAGCGCCTTGAGCGGCCTTCTTCCCGTTTTTATAATTTTTGACGATATACAGTGGTCCGATAGCGCGAGCCTGGAACTGATCCGGCACCTGATTAAACAAAAAAAAGATAAGAATATATCGATAATCTGCGCTTCTATGGATGACAGGCTTGCGCAGTATCCCGAAGCGAAAAAGATCGAGCTTAATAATCTATCGAACGATGACACGGCCCTCATGATAGAGGCCATCTTCCCGGAACCGGGAAGATCGAAAGAGTTTACCGGTTTAGTCTACGAGGCCACGAAGGGCAACCCTTATTTTATCGAAGAAATTCTCAAGTGGCTTATCGAAAAAGGCATTATATTTTATCGCAACGACGCCTGGCAGGTTAAGTCCGGCATAACGGGGAATGACATACCGGCATCGCTCGACGATATTATAAAAAGCAGGCTAATGTCCCTGGATGACGAGACAAAGGAAATGATACTGCAGGCCGCTGTAATAGGTAAAAATTTCCAGTCGGATATTTTGAACAAGCTGGGGGACAAAAACGAGGGCTTCATATCGGAATTGATAGAGCGCGCCAAAAGTATGCATCTTGTAAGCGATGTGGATAAGACAGGAGGGTTTGATTTTGTAGGAGATCGCACGCAGGATATATTATACAGCCAGCTGGATGAGGACCAGCGCAATAATATGCATTATAAGATAGCCGAGGCGCTGGTAGATGAACACAGGGATAATATTTATGACGTCGCGGGCCAGGCCGCGTTTCATTACAGCCATGTTCCGGGACGGGAAAATGCCCTAAAACTCGGTAAAGAGCTGCTGGAAAAAACGAAAGAACTGTTCAACCCCGGTGAAATAAAAGAATATCTGGAGCAGTTCGCGCAGGAGCTTCTTTCCGGAAAAGAGAAAACAACCGTCGAATTAAGCGACAATATGATGAAAGAGGCGGTAAAGTTCATCCTCTTTACCCAGGGTGCTATTAAAAAGATACGCCTTTACCCTCCGACAAGTTCGGTTAGGCTTGGTACAGTAAAAGAAGCCTACGCTATTATAAATAAGATACTGGGTGAGTCAGAGACCCTGGTTATTACCGAGGTAGAAAAGAGCCTCGTAGTAAACGGTAGGCGTTTGTCTCCGGGTGAATCGGAACACGCCAAGGCGGAAGATTTTGTGCATATAATGATGGAGCAGGAGATAAAGACAATATCTTTTAAGACTTGCCTGCGCGAAGACGAGATCGGCAGCCTTATAAACCATTTATCGATAGGCCGCAAAGATGTGGCGGATAAAGGCGGGTGGGCGGCGCTTATAAATAAAGAATCGCTCGAACATATAGGGATAGATGAACTGCACTTCATATCCGTGGATGAATACGCGCAAACCGGCCGCGGGAGAAAAGGTTTAAGCGATCTCATGCTCATGGAGTTTTTGATGGGCAAGATAGACTCAACCGCGGTAAACAGGGAAGAGATCATCCATAATATAGAAAAGAATCCTCAGGCTATAGCGCGGGCGATAACCGATATAGCCAACACGGCAATGGAAAAAGACGGCACGCAGGACCAGGCCAAGGTTATTACCGACGCTGTAACGAAAATAGACGCCCAGATATTCGACGCAAGATCCAAAACCGGCAATCACCAGAAAGATATGGCCAAGATAATTCTGGAATTAGAGCCCGGCCTTAGGCATAAAGTTATAGGGTCTTTTATGTCCGAATCAAGGCAGGAGCAGAAGAAAGTAGCTACGGGCATAATGGGCGCTCTTACCGATGATTTTCTCATAGATGTTATAATGGAAAAATATAAAGACAATATGTATAACCCGCTTCTTATAAAAGAGTTTATCGACGAAATTTTGATAAACCAGGAGCGTAAAAAAGAAGTTTTGGAGAAATTGGAACCTAAATTATTGCAGCTTGATGTAAGCAGCGAAGACCTGGATTTTGTGATGGGCAGATCCGCATGGAAAGATCTTTCCTTGGAAAGAAAGATAGGTATATTGTTGGGGCTTCCGCAGGATTACTATACTCCGGACGCGCTGGATAAGATCGCGGACCTGCTCGAAGACCTTGATTCTAAAGGCAGGAAAGATGAAGTCAAAGACGCTTTAGCAAGATTTTTAATAAAGGCGAATAAACTTAACGAAAAAGCGCGCCGGAATTTATTAAAAAGGATAAGCGAATTTTTAAAGGAACCTTCCGGCAGGACGAAGTATATACTGGAAAAATTGGAACAGGAAAAGGACCCGCAAATTCTTGCCGAAGCGCTTGAAGCTACTAAATATATTATAACAGATTCAGCGGCCCCGGATGATGCGTCTTTCGGGATTTTTTCGGGCAAGCTCTTTATGATTTTGCTCAAAAAAGTTAAAGAAGAAGAAAGTCAAAAATCTCAAAGCTATGAAGTTATTAAAAATTTTGTAACAGATATTTCTATTGCCCCTGTCTTAAGAAAGTTAGTATATGCGGCCATTAATGATAATGCGTATCAGATTAAAGATATATACTTTGTTTTTAACGAAAGACTTGTAGACGCGCTTGTAGAACTCGGCACCAAGAAGAGTGTAAGCCTGAAGGATCCATTCAGAGAATTTCTTGTAAGAAAGCAGATAGCGGATTTATTAAAAGGCTTAAAAACCGCCCCGGTGGATAGGCTTAAAAAAATATGCGCGGAATTGAAAGAAGCCGTAACCCCTTCTTTAATAGAGCTAATAGGATATATTCAGAGCGAGGAGATGGTCGAGACACTTGTGCAATTCATTCACCATAAAGACCCCGCTGTGAGGATGGCCGTGGTACAGGCCCTAAGCGAGATCGGCGGAGCTAAGGCTGTAGAGGCATTATCCAAAATAGCTAAGGAATCCCAGGATAGCAATATACGTGACCTTGCCAACATGCGTATGCAAAAGTTAAAAAAGAAGATCCCTCCGCAAAAATAGCAATACAAATAGCGAAAAGTTAGCGTTACTAAAATTTACATATTATAGATTTGACTTTTTATTCTATATTAGGTATACTTGAGTTCAAAAGTTAGTTACTAACCAAATATCTATAGAGGGTTAAGAAAATGGATGCAAAGCCTGACGGGTTGTTTCATTATAGAACTCTCTCTGATAAAGAGAGAAAAAATTTAGCGATTCTCGAACTAATTAGAAAAAAAGGTCCCATCTCCAGAACAGAAATTTCCAGAATAACAGATATAAATGTGGTGTCCGTCTCGAACTATATCAAAGACTACATAGACAAGAAGATATTATTAGAGACCGGATGGGATGTCTCCAGCGGCGGAAGGCGTCCGGAGCTGGTAGAATTAAACAGGAAGAATCTATACGTTATAGGTATCGATGTAGGCAGCCGGGAAGCGGCCGCTGTAATTACGGATCTTTCGATAAATGTACTGGCAAAAATCAGATTGCCTGTATTAACGGACACTATAGACGCGATATCCGAGAAAGCTATCGAGGCCTTCCAGGAAGTGATAAAAAAATCCGGCATAGAAAAAAATAGCGTGATGGCCATAGGGTTGGGCATAGTCGGAGCGAATTCGAAACTTAATTCCGTGAGAGACCATATGCAGGCGAAGACCGGGATTGAAACATTTATGGGCAGTGATGCCGCATGCGCGGCGTTTGGGGAGAAAAGGCTTAATCCTGCCGCCGACGTAGAAGACCTTTTGTATATGTATTCAGATGTAGGTTGCGGCATAATTATACGGGGAGACATATATTTCGGCGCGGGCGGCAATGCCGGCGAGATACAGATATCGCGTGAACATATATCGAGGGAAGAAGAGCTTATATTTTTTAAATCCGCGCAGTATTTAAGGCCATGGGGAATGGACCTTGGCATAACACAGATGGCAATGCATGAGATAGAGAAAGGCGTGGGCACCAAAATCGTCGCGTGCGCTAAGGGCGACACTAAAAATATTACCAAAGAAGTTGTTATAAATGCGGCGATAGAAAATGATGATCTCGCGGTGGATATAATAAGAAACGCGGGCATGAATTTAGGCATTCGTATAGCATACCTGGTAAATCTATTCAATCCCGAGATAGTCGTAGTGGGCGGCGGAGTGGAAAGAGCCGGTGACATTATTTTAGATCCGATAAAAAGCACGGTTAAAAAACTCGCTTTTACCCGGCAGGGTAACAGGGTGAATATAATAACAAGCGCCATTGGCGAAGACGCTGTCAGTATGGGCGCGGCGGCATTGGCGGTAAGAGAAATATTTTTGAAAGCATAAAGGTAAAAAAGAGGGGGTAATTTATGGCGCAGGAAATGTCTTGTAAGGTTTGCGGCAAACCGTTCTTGCCTAATAAGTATCGTCCCAACCAGACGGTATGCTCTTCTCTCGAGTGCCAATATCAGAGGCAACTCGAGAATATGAAAAAGTGGCGCGGCAGAAACCCGAACTATTTCAGGTATAAGGAGAGCCAGGACTCGTCATGGCGCGAGACGTGCAGGCAAAGGTCGCTTGAATGGCGCAAGAAACATCAGGAGTATTTGAAGTTATACAGGGAGGAGCACAGGGACAGGCATAGATCCTATATGAAGGATTACATGAGAAACTATAGGAAGAAAAAAGGGATAACTAAAGGCGAAGATAATAAAAACAGTAATGAATCTGTATAAACATTTAATAATCCCGGGATTGGTTTTATTTTGTGCTTTGGCGCTGTGTGCGGCAGAGTCTTTCGCAGACGAAGAGGTTATGGGCCCCTCGGAAGTCGAAATGGCGGGGCATTCTATTATGGGAGCGAAAGATCCAAACAGTATGCCCGAAGGCGAATTTGTCAAAAATGAGACGGAGCCGGCAAGGATACTGACCCTGGAAGAATGTTTAAATATAGCGATAAAGAATCACCTGCCTCTAAAAACAGTAAAGAAGAGCGTAAAGTTGGCCCAGTGGAGATTGTTTGAAGCACGACGTAACCTGCTGCCAAAGGTGGGCGTAAGGATGGAAGAACATAGCGGGCAGATAGGCGGCCGGCGTTTCTACGGAAAAAGCACCGCAGTCGATCTTCAACAGACGGCCTTCCACGGCGGCGAGTTTATGTACACTATGATGCAGGCGCAGACAAATCTAAAGATAGTAAATAAAGAATATTCGAGGATTAAAAACGATCTTATACTACAGGTTAAAAAAGGATATTATACTCTCGCGAAGGCGAAGGAAAATTTTAAATCTCAAGAGGATCTTTCGCGGGAGACTTCAAGAATACGTGAAATGGTCATTAAGCAATTTGAATCCGGCGTCGGATCCAGTCTCGAATTTTTAAATGTTTCTTCTCAAACCAATCAGATAAGATTTCAATTTGTGTCGGCCAAAGGCGATGTAGAGGTAGCGGAGCTTATATTGAAGCAGGCCATGAGCATAGATTCGGGCGCGAGGATAGATATAGAGCCTCCGAACGAACTTAAAAAGGTGAATATCGATTTTGAAAAAGTTTTGCGCGACGCGCTGGTCCACAGGCCCGAGATGCAGATAAATTCCATGATGATGCAGTACTATATTTATGAGAAGAAGATCGCCAATTCGAAGAGTTGGCCCAAAATAGATTTTATAGGCTCTTTTGGTATGGCCAAGGAAGAATATATAGCCAAAGATATGGGAATTGACCCCGCGACAGGCACGGTCGACCCGGACCAGAAGATGCTCCAGCAGTGGTATGCGGGTGTAAAATGCAGCATCCCCCTCTGGGGGTCTACCGGCGAGTATTCATATACCAAAGAGGTATGGACGCCCGTTGTGAGCGCGTTTCGCGGTACATCTACGATAACCAATTCCTACAAATTTAATTTTTTGGATAACCTTGCCCAATATTCAGAAAAATATTCCGCGGATGTCGATATGGACAGGGCCCGCCAGGAATTGATAAAGATAAAGCAGGACATAACTCTGGAAGTTAAAGAAGTATGCTTTAATTATGAAAAAGCCCTGTTGCAGCTCGATACAGCTGTCAATAAGGTAAAGTACCAGGAAGGCGACCTTGAGCTTGTCAAATTCAGGCGACAGATGGATGAGGCGCAGGATTCCAATGTTATAGAAAGCATGATAAAACTAGCGCAGGAGAGGTTCGGGTATGTACAGGCCCTAAGCGATTGCCAGGTAGCTATCGCAAGCATAAGCAAGGCCGTCGGCGCGCCGGAATACTTTAAAGATATAGAGCCAACGAACGGTAATAACGGTAATAATAAGTGAGGAGCCCGAAATTATGAAGATGATAGACATGAATAGCATTAAGGACAAGTTGAATTTTATGAAGAAGTTCGATTTTAAAAATTTTAAATTTAACAGGAAAGCGTTTCTTATAATAATAGGTGTGCTTATAGTGCTCACAGTCCTGGTTAAAACTACCACAAATATACAAAAAACGCTTTTTAAAAAGAAAGCTGATATAGCGGCGAAAGCAAGGCCGATTACTTTCGAAGAGGACGCTACCGCGGTAAAGGCATATAAGATCAAGAGAATGGATTTTAAGGATACACTGCCCGCGCTTGGTAATATAAAAGGGTTTAAAGAGATAGGCTTAAAGTTTCAGGTGCCGGGCATCATAGAAAGTATAAACTTCGAGGAAGGGGAGAAGATTCAGGAGGGCGACATTATAGCCAGCTTAAACCAGAAGGATGCTCTGCTGAAGTTAAAATATTCGGAGATAGAGTTAAGCAAGAACAAAAAATTATTTGAAATAGGCGCAATAAGCTCGCTTAAGATGGAGCAGTCCAAGCTCGAATATGAATCAGCTAAGAGCGACCTCGATAAAACCAATATTTACGCGGTAAGTAATGGGCTTATGGGGCCCAGAGTTACGGATGTGGGCAGCTATTTTAATCCAAGCGAGTCAGGCGATAAGGTCGGAATTTTTATAAATGCCGATAAAGTATATGCGGAATTCAATATCATAGAGAAAGATATACCTAAAGTGGCGCTGGGCCAAAGAGTGGAAGTATTTGTCGACGCCTATCCCAGCAAGTCTTTTACCGGCACGATAGACAGGATCTCGCCGGTTATAGAGGGCCGCTCCAGGACCCAGACATTAAAGGTGGAGCTCGACAATAAGGATAATATATTGAAGCCGGGCATGTTTATAAGATCGCTCATATCTACCTATGAAAAGAAAGACGCTTTGGTTGTGCCGTCTTCAGCGCTGAAGAAGAAGGAAAATGATTATTTCGCGTATGTGATTCACAAAGAAGAGCCAAAGAGCCTGGCAGAGCCCTCTATGGTCAAAGACAGGAAGAGCCAGAAGCCAAGGGGCCTCTTCGGAATATTTAAAGGCAAAGAAAAAGAAGAGCCAAGGCCTGATTTAAAGATGGCCAAAGAAAAACCCGCCGAATATGGAACGATAGAAGTCAGGAAGGTAGGCATGGGGTATATGTCCGAGGACCTCGTCGAAATAGATAAAGGCCTTGCCGAAGATGAGTTGGTGGTAGTAGAGGTCCAGGAAGAGTTCAAGGATAAAGCAAAAGTTGAAATTGCCGAGGTTCAGGAAGGCGTGCTGTAAAGGTGAATTTACCCAGGTTATCGATAGAAAGACCCGTTACCGTCATGATGGTGGTAACGGCGGTCATTATATTTGGAACAGTATCTTTGATGCTGCTCCCGCAGGAACTTTTTCCTCAGATAGTATATCCGCAGCTTACCGTTGTTACGCCCTATGCCAACGCTGCCCCCGAAGAAATAGAAACGCTTATTACTAAGCCAATCGAAGAAGCTGTCGGTACGGTAGCGGGAGTAAAAAGAATACAGTCTATCTCCAGAGAAGGCCTTTCGATGGTTATCGCGGAGTTTGGCTGGAATCAGAATATAAATTTTGCCGCACTTGGAATGCGTGAAAAGATAGACCTTATAAAGGAACGGCTGCCGCGCGATGCCGAAGAGCCGATAGTATTACCTTATAATCCATTTGACAGGCCCATTCTTATACTCAGTATTACCAGCTCCGCCGACCGGTCGGCCGTGTCCTTAAGAGAACTCGCCCGTAAGATGATAAAGGACGAGATCGAGAAAGTGGAGGGAGTGGCTTCGGCGACGATATCCGGAGGTCTTGAGCGCGAAATACAGGTGGATGTGGATCAGGATAAACTTCAGGCGCGCAACATACCCATTCTTGACGTTTCAAAAGCCGTTTCCAGCGCGAATCTTAATTATCCGGCAGGCACCATTAAGGAAAGCTTCTACGAATACCTTATCAGGACGCTCGGGGAGTTTGAGAAAGTCCGAGATATAGATGAAATCGCTTTGGGCCAGGGCTCTACGGACGAAGAGCTTTACCAAATGCAGTCCGGCGGGCAGGGTGTAGCAAAAGGGCAGATATCTAAAGACAGACGTCTTATATATTTAAAAGATGTGGCTTTAGTGACCGACGGTATAAAAGAGAGGACAAGTTTTTCCAGATACAATGAAAACGAAAATATATCGCTGTCTATTCAGAAGCAGGCCCTCGGCAATACGGTCAAGATAATAAATCGTGTAAAGAAGAAGATAGTCGATCTTAGGGCGGATCTGCCCAAAGATATCAGCATAGCGGTAGTTTATGACCAATCAACGTTTATAAAGAGTTCTATAAACGGTGTGTGGGAAGCGGCGTGGCAGGGCAGCCTACTTGTATTGCTGATACTTTTCTATTTCTTAAGAAATATATGGAGCGCGCTTATAGTTACTTTTACAATTCCTATATCGGTAATGGCCACATTTGCCTTGATGTACTTCTCCGGTGTTTCGATAAACATGATGTCTTTAGGCGGTATCGCGTTTGGAGTAGGCTCTTTAGTCGACGCGGCGATAGTTGTAATTGAAAATATATGCACTCATAGGGAAAAAGGGGTGGATCCAAAAGAAGCCGCTATTGTCGGCGCTGAAGAGGTCGCGATAGCCGTCGCGGGCTCCGTCCTTACAACAGTCGTTGTATTTTTGCCGCTTATCTTTGTAATAGGGATAACAGGCCAGATATTAAAGGACTTCGCTCTTACGGTCACATTTTCACTTCTCGTTTCATGGGTCGCAGCCGTAACGATAATACCTCTTCTCGCGTCACGGGGAATTAACATATCAAAGGAAGAGCCGAAGGCTGTAAAAGGCTTGCGCAGGATTTATTCGGGGATCAGCGAAAGGTTCATCAATAAAAGAGGCAGATATCTTCTGCTTACATTAGTGGTATTTTTAGCGTCGCTTTTGATATTTGCGGTATTGGACAAAGAGTTGATGCCTAAAGTTGACCAGAGCCAGTTTGTGATGAAGGTAGATATGCCTGCGGGGACAAGGCTTGTGGTGACCAATGAAATTTCACAGAGGGTCGAAAAGGTACTAGTAGCATTTCCGGAAGTAGATAGCATCAACGTAACGGTTGGCTCGACGCAGGAATCAACCACGAGAAATGTCCTCGAACGGTTAAGTTCCAATCAGGCGGAAATAGTCATTAATCTTAAGACAAAAAGAAAAATGAAAAGCACAGAAATAGTCCAGTTGATAAAGAACAAGCTGGCGAATATAGACTTAGAGGGTGCAAAGATAGAATACGTATTACAGGAGAATGTCTTGGCCGCGGGAATGCAGGCGCAGGCTCCGGTGACCATAGAAATAAAAGGAAACGACCTTAAAGAGCTGGAAAATATAACCATAAAAATGCAGGATGCGCTTTCGAAGATAGAAGGTATTTATGGTATAAAGAATAATCTTGCCGAGCCTTCGCCGGAAACGAAGATATATATAGATAAGGACAAGGCGTCTATGTATGGGCTCTCTGTGTCGGATATAGCGCAGACGGCTATAATAGCGCTTAAGGGCTCGGCAGCCACTAAATTTAAGGAGAAGGGCCAGGAATACGATATACGCGTACGCTTACGGGAAAAGGACCGCAACAATTTCTCCAAATTGAGCAGGTTGCAGCTTCAGTCTCCTATGGGAATGGGTATTCCTTTGGGGAGCGTTGCCACATTCGGAAAGGGGAAAGGTCCCAGCGAAATAAGAAGAATTAATCAGGAAAGGGTGGTCTCTGTTTACGCCAACGTTTATAATAGGCCGTTAAAAGATGTGTATGCCGACGTAAATAGCGCGATAAAGAGCCTGTCGATACCCAAAAACTATGTCGTTAAGCTTACCGGCGAAAGCGAAGAGATGAAGGCGTCATTTGACAGCTTAAGGAACGCCATAATAGCGATCATACTCCTGGTTTATATGATAATGGCCGCTCTCTTTGAATCACTTTGGCAGCCGTTTATAATAATGTTCACTATACCATTGTCGCTGATAGGCGTGGCGCTGGGGCTTTTTGGCACAGGTACGAGCGTTAGTGTGTATGTTCTCATAGGCGTCGGTATGCTGGGCGGTATAGTGGTCGATAACGCCATAGTTCTTATGGATTATATAAATCTTTTGAAATCAAGAGGCATGAGCGACAAAGATGCGGCCATAGCCGCCAGCGGCGCGAGGCTGCGGGCGATTCTTATGACCGCGCTTACGACTATCCTGGGCCTTGTGCCCATGGCATTTTTGGGTGGGGAAGGTGCCGAGCTCAGAAGGCCAATGGCGATCACCGTAATGAGCGGCCTTCTTATAGCCACATTTCTGACCATAGTAGTAATTCCTACTATATATCTATCCTCATCTGAATTTTTGGGCAGGATTTTCAGAAAGAAAAAGTAATGAGTCTTCCGGAATTTTCAATAAAGCGGCCTATCACGATGCTGATGGTCTATACCATCTTTATCCTTTTGGGCATCCTGTCTCTTATACAGCTTCCCGTAGAGTTATATCCCAATATAAGCTTTGGAGAGATAAGCATCATAATTCAGGTTCGCGGCGGCATACCTCCGACGGAAGTGGAGACTCTTGTCACAAAGCAGGTGGAAGAAGCCGTGGGAACGGTGAGCCATCTCGAAGAGATGCTGTCTATATCTAAAGAAGGGGAATCTACGGTTGTATTAAGCTTTGAGCCTGGTATAGATATGGATTTCGCGGCTCTTGAGGTCAGGGAAAAATTCGCGAAGATCAAAAATAAGCTTCCCAAAGAGATAGAGAAGCCCATCATAGCGCAGTTTAAACGTTCAGACGTGCCGATAATTATCATCGCGGTAACAAGCCTTAGGCGGACAACGGAAGAGATTAGAAAAATAGTCGATGAGAACGTCAGGGAGGCGCTTAAGCGAATAAATGGTGTGGCGGATGTTGAAGTAGCCGGCGGCAGAGAACGTAAGATACTTATAGAGGTGGACCAGAGAAGATTAGCCGCCTATAACATTTCGCTGGAAAGAGTCATATCGACGGTTGGTCTTAATAACCTGAATCTTCTGTCGGGGGAAATGTCCGAAAACAAACAGAAATATCTTATAAGAACCATAGGTTTATATGCCAGCGTAGATGAAATAAAGAGAATCCCTGTCTCGGCTTTACCCAATGGGACTATGATAAGGCTCAAGGATGTGGCCACGGTGCTTGATTCTTATCTTGAGCCTACCGGCTATGCCCGTGTTAATGTGCGGCCTGTCGTGAGCTTATATATACAGAAAGAATCCACCGCCAACACCATTAAAGTAGCCGCTCAGATAGTAAAAGAAGCCGACAGGCTTAAATCAGTTTTACCGTCGGATATCAACCTGGTGGTAACATCAAATCAGGCGGATTTTATAAAGAAATCCATAGATAATTTAAAGGACTCCCTGTTAAAGGGCGCGGGGCTGATAATGTTGGTCCTGGTATTTTTCCTGATACGGCTTGATAGGAACCTTCTTATAATTACAGTCACGCTTCTGGCTGCCACAATGTTTTTACCCGCAAAATTTTTGTACCCTATCTTGATAGGCATGACCATTGCTTCCGCGTCGATATCAAAAATGAGGCCCGTTCTTATAGTGACATCCGCAATTCCGATATCGATAATAATAACATTCGTATTCATGCTGGTCCTAAAGCTATCGCTTAATTTTATGACGTTATTTGGCCTGGCGCTGGGCGTCGGTATGCTGGTCGATAATTCAATAGTAGTCTTTGAGAATATACTGAAGCAAAACGAAAAGAAGATAGGGGGAATTCCTGCGGCAATAGCAGGAACTGAAGAGGTCTGGGTGGCCATTTTGGCCGGCACGCTTACGCACATATCGGTATTTTTGCCTATGGTATTCGTAGGTAATGAAATAAAACTGCTTTATGGAGGGGTTGCCTGGACCGTTACATTTTCGCTTTTAATATCCCTGGTCGTAGCAATAACTGTGGTGCCACTGCTCGCGTCGCGTATGAAGTTTTCCATAGATGATATACCTAAAGGATACGGCTCGACCGGAGTGGTGGGTATAATGAAGATGCTCTATTCGGCGCAGCGCAAGGGAGTCGTGTATTTTATGAGGAACCGGCGCATGGTCTTTCTCATAGCCTTTATTGTGTTTGCTATAGCGCTGTTCTTATTCTCCAAGCTGGGAAAAGAATTTTTGGGCACTACAGAACAGAATAAATTTACAGTGTTTATAGAAATGCCTACGGGAACGAAGCTGGAAGCTACGGATGCGGTTGTAAAACGTGTGGAAACTCTTATAAAAGAGATACCGGAAGTAAAGACGTTTTCATCCAGGGTGGAGCCGTGGTCGAGCAAGATCTATGTGGAATTGGTGGGGCTCTTGCAGCGCAAGCGGTCTGTGGCGGAAGTAATAGATAGCCTGCGTCCGAAGGTAGAAAAGATAAGGCCCGCTTTTATATATTTTGAGGAGGAGCAGGAGGTAGGAACCAAGGAGATTATATTAGAGTTATTTGGATATGATTATGGGATCTTAAGAGAAATAGCTATATCGATGGCTTCGAGGCTCGGCACGATAAAGGGATTTACAGATACCAAGATAAGGATGAGGGAAGGCCGCCCCGAGCTTGGGCTAAGAATTGATAGGGCTCGGGCCAGTATATATGATTTAAACGTTTCAGATGTATGCGATATGGTGCACGCTCAAATGAGGGGCTTGAGGGCAACATTATTCCATACCGCATCCAGCGAGGTGGAGACCATAGCGAGAATAGACGAGAAATACAGAAAAACATTCAAAGACCTGCGCAAGCTGGTGCTTACAAATAAGAAAGAGGACAATATATTTCTGGAGCAGGTGACAGATTTTAAGTATGGCCTGGGTCCGAGCGAAATATGGAGAAAGAACAAGACCAGGATGATACAGGTCAGTGCCAACATAGGAAGGACTCCTTTAAGCAAAGCGGCCGAGCTTACGAAAAGCTCTCTGTCCGACCTGAAACTTCCGGAAGGCTATTTCTACAGGATCGGCGGTAACTACCCCACCATGATCGCCACCCAGAAGCAGATTTGGCCGACGCTTATGCTTGTAACGATATTGATATACCTTATTCTCGCGTCACTATTTGAGTCATATTCACAGCCTCTAATCATAATGCTGTCGGTCCCATTGGCTATCATAGGTGTCGTGATAGCGCTATACGCGACGGGCAAGTCCGTGGGAATGGGTGTTTTTGTCGGGCTTATGATGCTCGGAGGCATAGTCGTGAATAACGCAATTTTATTGATAGATCACGCAAATCAGCTGCGCAAAAAAAGTATAAAATATATAAAAGCGATAATAATGGCATCCCGCGACAGGTTAAGGCCGATAATAATGACCACTCTTACCACTCTTTTGGGGTTACTACCAATGGCGGTAAGCAGCGAAGAAGGGTCTAACCTTTGGAGCCCTCTGGCCATTACTGTCATTGGCGGGCTTATATCATCAACAATTCTTACCCTGCTTATAGTCCCAAGTGCCTATATTGTATCGGAAGACTTTAAGGTTTGGTTGGGCAAATTCCTATCCAGAAAAAAGTAGTAATCAAAGGCGCTTACCGTTAATATCAAGCTATATTATCTTTTAACAGTACTGATGGTTTTACTAATGTTAAGATTTAAAAAAGTTTAATATTGTGCCTTGCCAATGTTGGCTTTATATGGTATATATATTAATGTATCAGTGGTGGGTTAATTTTTTTGAGATGTTTATACAATGTTTAAAAAAGTTTTATAAAAAGGTTAAGAAAGACCATGATAGAATATCAGATAAACCCAACTAAGAGGCTAATCCTCAAGATTGTCGCTGTCTTTTTGATAGCGGCATTTGTGTGGTATGACATATCTTGGGCGGGTGATCTGTATAATTATAACTTAGCACATACAGCGCAAACTGCTTCTACTGCCCCCACCAGGGAAGTCACCAACTATGACCGCCTTTCTTATGATACAAAAGAGTCCGTTGCAAGGAAACTGCTGCCTACCGGATCAGATTCCGAGCAGTCGCAGCAATTTGCCCCTGACTATATCCAGAGCCAGCAGTCGAAACACGAAGAGATAATCCGGCAGAAACAGGACACGCAGGATATGCTAATGTCTCTTGACGAAAGGTTAAGAAGAAAACTTAGTAACAAAGAAGATGAGGAGCTGGATCTTAAAAAGAAGCGCGGGGGCGGCGGCAACAGCCGCTTAGGAGCATCGGGCCAGCCTGTCGAGTATACCTTGTCGGACTACGATGAAGAAGGTAATCCCCAGCAGATAAACATATACAATTACGAGGGCGGCGCCTTAAAGTCGATTACTTCTTACGATATACGCGGGCTGGACCAGTCAAAGTGGATATCAGGCGGCAAAGAAATAGAAAGCAAAGACGGCGATAAGTTCTTTGGATCATACAGCGAAGCGGATAAAACAGGCCTTACGGATGACAGGATACTTGAGAAAGTATTCTATTCCGGAGGCGCCGGATCAGAAAGAATAGATTACGTCTTGAGCGATTATGATACCGAAGGGGTGTCTCACACAGTAAGCGTTTACGATTATAATAAGAATGGCGACACAAATGAGAATCTCGATGAGGTGAGAAGCTATGATAGTGACGGCATTGATATATCGAAGCCTAAGAGTGAATGGGCCAGCCTGTTAACTGAAAATAGGCTTTCCAGGACAAACGTTTATGAAGGCGAGAAGGATAAAGAGAGAGTTAAATATGTTTTAGATGACTATGCTATCGAGGCTAACGGTAATAATGAGCCCAATCAGGTAAGCATCTATGATTACAATAATAACGCCGGTGAAGATGAGAAGAATGAGAGCCTTGACGAAGTAAGAAGTTACGATATTTCGGATTATTATGGCACTGACCAATGGGATGAGGTGCTTGGAGAGCTCTTAAGCGATGATAGCACTATCCTTGAAGACCACAAGCTTGACTTGGAAAGCGTCTCCCTGTTTTCGGGGCCAAAGGGTTCGGAAGTAATTACGCAGGCATTTTACTACGATGGCGGTGAAATAGTCACCCGCAAAGATTATTCTTATTACGAATATGACGCTAAGTATAGCAAGAATAAGAAGCAGGCGTTGAGAAATGTGTATACGTTCAATGTTGAGGATATGGGCACGGAAGAAGCCAGGAGAGTAAGATCTAACATAGTCTATAACGCGGACGGCACCATCGACTTTGCGGCTTCCACTCTTAATGGCGAGCTGGTAGGAGAAGATACGTTTACTGGTTGGGCGAGCAAAGAGAAGATATCCCAGACTCTGGAATATTCCAAGGATGCCACCACAGGTGTATATTCAATCTCTTCCAGAAAGGACTACGCTTACGAGGCCGGCAGATTAGTAGGCTCTTATACATTCGATACTTCAGCTGTAACCACAGGCGAGGCCTCAAAGAGAGAAAAATCTGTCATAGTCTACAATGCCGATGGTTCCATAGACTTCACCAATTCAACATTCAC
>JAUYOL010000035.1 GCA_030695905.1 Candidatus Omnitrophota bacterium
AGTATGTAAGATAGTCATGTATAGGTGGCAGGAAAAATGTTCCCCCGCCTTCGCAATCAACTATGTAGTAGACCAGATGCTACGGTGAGGTCGGTCTTTTGTTCTGTCGAAAAACGGGGGCCTGCGGAACTCGGCCCCTAAGCGGGGCCTCAGACATCCTCGGCCCTTTTTAACCGTTTTTCGTCATCACAAAAGACCTAACATTTTTATTGTGCTTCCCATAACCGCAGGCTTAGGTTTGGATGGTTGGCGTGTGAATTAATGGCAAAATATATATATATAGGGTATAATTTGTTTATAATAAGCGTATTGACAGGACGCGCGGGGGAAATTGTGTCCGAATTAAGATATAATATCATAAACAGAGAATGGGTTGTCATAGCCACAGAGAGAGCGAAGCGGCCGCTCGATTTTAAGAAACCGCAAAAAGAGATAAAATCCATACCTGAACACAGACAGGATTGCCCATTCTGTCCCGGCAGCGAAGGCGATCTTTCCGACGAGACTTTCCGCATCGAAGGTAAAGATATGTGGAAGGTCCGGTCCATATACAACAAATTTCCCGCGCTTTCGCCCAAAGAAAAATTAGTGCGTAAAAATGACGGCATATATCACTCTATTTCAGGCTATGGAGTCGCTGAAGTCATTATAGAAAGTCCAAAACACAATCTTTGCATAGTCACAATGCCCGATGTGCAGGTTGAAGATGTAATAAAGACGTATAAGAGCAGATATCTTGCCCTGCAGAATCGCGAAGGTATCGAGGCTATAGTAATATTCAGAAATCATGGCCCGGGCGCGGGAACAAGCCTCGAGCATCCGCATTCGCAGCTTATCGCTACACCCATAGTTCCTCCGCAGATCAGGAATAGGATGGAAAGCGCCGTAAGTTTTTTTGACACCATAGGCAAATGTATGTTCTGCGATACTCTTGAGCAGGAATTGGCCGCGAAGAAGAGAGTTGTGGCAGAGAACGAATCTTTCGTTTCATTCATCCCCTATGCCGGCGCGGCGCCTTTTGTTACATGGATATTTCCAAAAAGGCATATGTCGTCGTTTGGCAATATTAATGATATTGAAATAAGAGACATGGCGTCTATCCTGAAGCTGACCCTCGCAAAACTTTATTACGGTTTGAACAATCCCGATTTTAATTATACTATCCGCTCGATACCGGTTAAAGAAGATGGAAAAGATTATTTTCACTGGTATCTTACGATAGTTCCCAGGATATCACAGCCTGCGGGTTTTGAGGTGGGCAGCGGTATATTTATTAACTCTTCCGTGCCGGAAGAGAGCGCTGAATTCTTAAGGCAAGTGAAGACGCAATAATTTTTTTAAGAAGAGACATGATGAGAGAAATTTTCAATAAGAAGGCGTGTGTACTTTCAGCGCTATTTCTGTCTCTTATTTTTTTAACCGCTCAAGCCTCCTGCGAAGAAGATAAAACTCACGATATAATACCCGAGAATAAACATGTGCTTTCCCTGAAAGACACTATAGGTCTCGCCTTAAAGAATAATAAAGATATACAGATCCAGGAGCAGGAGATCGCTTTTGCCCGCGCCAATATAATGTCAGCGCAGAGCAATTTCTTCCCCGCTTTAGGAATCGGCTACAGCTACACTTACTACGATGCCGCATTACCGAAGACCTCATTAAGCGTACCATCTTCAAAAAAAGATGTCGGTCTTTTCTTAGGCTATAAAAATGACAACCAAGTTAATATTACAGGCAGCCAGATGGTCTATGATGGCGGCGCGAGCATAGCCAACCTTAAAAAAGCGCGAGTTAGCCTTAAAATACAGGAAGAAACGCTGCGCTCGAGGATCCTGGAGATAGAGTTTGAGGCAAAGAGGCTCTATAATGGGCTGCTTCTCGCGTACGAGACTATGCGCATAACAAAAGGTCTCGTAGAACAAGCCACTGCGCACTATGAAAATGTGAAGGCAAAATTTGAGCAGGGCACCGCTTCGAAATTTGACGTATTGCAATCGAAAGTTCAGGTCTCGTTATTCATGCCGCAGCTTATTAGAGCCGAGAATTCGATAGAGTTGATAGCGGCCGACATTAAAAAATTGTTATATCTGAACATGCAGGATAAGATCGAGGCCATGGGGCAGCTCTCTTATTCATCTGTGGAGATTAGGGAATTCGCGTTCTTAAGCGAGGCATATTCGAACAATCCGCAGATGAAATTAAAAGCGCTCGGTATAGATCTTGAAAAGTGGTCTATAGAATACGCGAAGAGCGGATGGTATCCGAATATAAACGCCAATATGGACTACCTGTACAGGTCCGATAATTTAAGAAATATGTTTAATAACAGGCATATGAACTTTAGCGTCGGGGCTACCGGCACGGTCTCGATATTCGACGGCATGTCGACACTGTCAAAAGTAAAAGAGGCGCAGGCCCGTTACGCGCAGGCCGTTCTTAGCCAGGAAAATGTCATAGAGCAGATAGCGCGTGACATAAAACAGGGATGCCTTGATTTGAGAGAGTCGGCGCAGATAATTAATTCGCAAAAAGATAATATTGAAGAGGCAAAAGAGGCATTGAAGATATCCTATGTAAGTTATGACAACGGAGTCGGTATAAATCTCGATGTCATAGATTCACAGACTTCGCTGGGGCAGGTTGAGGAGAATCTCGCCTCGGGTATGTATGACTATCTTATGGCCCAGGCGTATCTTGACAGGACCATGGGCCGTGAATACTTCGCAAGCATCTCAAAGGGGGAGAAGACAAATGATAAAAAAGAGTAGGATGATAATTATTGGCGCGATAATTTTGATCGCGTTGACCCTTGCCGGCATATTTATTGCCAAAGAGCTGTTTCATAACCATAAACAGATAAAAGTCTCCGGTAATATCGAGGGCAATGATGTGCGGATATCATTCAGGGTGGCTGGACAGATCCAGGACCTGCTTGCCGATGAGGGATCAAATCTTAAAATGGGGCAGATAGTGGCCAGGCTGAATACCGACGAGTTAACGAAGATCCAGAAAGAAGCCGAAGCGCAGCTAAGGGCCGTGGAATTTCAGGCAAAATTGTCGAAAGATGATTACATAAGATTCGACAATCTGTATAAAGCCGGCGCGGTTTCGCAGCAGAGGCGCGACCAGGTAAAGACGCAGGCAGATTCCGATTGGGCCAACGTAAAGCGCTTAAACGCTTCACTTGAACTTGCCAATACCCGGCTGGGATGGGCCGAGCTTGCTTCGCCTCTAAATGGGTACATACTCGTTAAAAGCGCCGAGCAGGGAGAGAATGTTCTGGTGGGAGCTCCTGTATTTACTGCGGTCGATCTTAACAATGTCTGGGTCACCGCGTATATAAACGAGACAGATATCGGCAAGGTAAAATTGAATCAGCGCGCAATGATCAAGATAGATACCTTCCCGAATAAAAGCTATAAGGGATGGGTCTCATTTATATCGCAGCAGGAAGAATTTACGCCAAAATATATCCAAACCACGACCGAGAGAGTAAAGCTTGTCTACAGGATAAAGGTGCGTGCCGATAACTCGAGCCTTGAGTTAAAGCCGGGGATGCCGGCGGACGCGTACATAACGGAATAAAATGCCTGCCATAAAGACCATAAATTTGACAAGAAAATTCGGCGATCTTACCGCTGTAGATAATCTCAATATAGAAATTCCGGAAGGAGAGATATTCGGGCTTGTCGGCCCTGACGGCGCCGGCAAGACTACAACGATGCGCCTGTTGACAGGCATTTTGGATCCCACGCTCGGAGAGGCATGGGTTTATAACAAGCATACCGTAAAAGACGCGGAAACATTGAAAGACAATATAGCGTATATGTCACAGCGGTTCGGCCTCTATGAAGATCTTACCGTGATGGAGAATATAAATTTTTATGCAGATATATATTGTGTACCCCCCGGCAGTGAAAGGGACAAAAGAATAGAAAAGCTGCTCGGTTTTTCAGGACTCACTCCCTTCAAGGGCAGGCTCGCGGGAAAACTTTCCGGCGGCATGAAGCAGAAGGCAGGGTTAGCCTGCGCGCTTATCCACACTCCTAAGGTATTATTTCTTGACGAGCCCACCAACGGGGTCGATCCGGTTTCGCGCAGAGACTTTTGGCAGATACTCTACCAGTTATTGAAAGAAAAAGTGTCGATACTTTTTTCTACGTCGTATCTTGACGAGGCCGAGCGTTGTAAGAGAGTCGGCCTGATCCATAAGGGCAAATTATTGCGCTGCGATACGCCCGACGCTATCAAGGCGGAAAAGAAGGCGAAGACTTTGGAAGAGGCTTTCATAGAGATAATAAAGGAATCGGGCCATGGATGATATTGCCGTAAGCGTCCAGAATCTGGAAAAAAAGTTCGGCAATTTTACGGCCGTAAATAAGATAAATTTTGAGGTCAAAAGCGGCGAGATATTCGGATTTTTAGGGCCAAATGGCGCGGGCAAGTCCACTACGATAAGGATGCTTTGCGGTATAATAACTCCTACTTCCGGCACAGGGAAAGTGGGAGGCTTTGATATAAATAAAGAGCAGGAGAAGATAAAGCAGAATATAGGTTACATGTCGCAGAAATTTTCGCTCTACGACGATCTTACGGTGGAAGAGAATATAAATTTTTACGGTGGTATATACAAACTCTCAAAAAAAGATCTTGCCGAAAGAAAAGAGGACATAATAAAACTGGCCGATATAGCGCCGCTTCGCCATTCTCTTACAAAAACCCTGTCCGGCGGATGGAAACAGCGCCTTGCGCTGGGATGCGCCCTGATTCATAAGCCAAATTTCATATTCCTGGATGAACCGACCTCAGGCGTTGATCCTATAACAAGAAGCAACTTTTGGGATATTATAAAAGGCCTCGCTAAAAAAGGCGTTACCGTATTTGTTACCACTCACTATATGGACGAGGCGGAAAATTGCAACCGTATGACGCTTATCTATAAAGGCACTATTATAGCCATGGGCACGCCCGAAGAGATGAAGACGAAGTTCATGAAGAACGACGTTATCCAGATAATAGCTCCCGGCGCCGAGGAGTGGATAGATAAGATAGCGTTGTTACAGGGTATTAAGGAGGCGGCCCTGTTCGGAAGCGCCATACACGCGGTTACGCCGGACGCTAAAAAAGCGGCGCCTTTAATAAAAGATATGCTTAATAAAGAAGGCTGTAAGGACTGCAAAATAAACAAGATAAAAGCGACTTTGGAAGACGTATTCGTTTCCCTGATAGAAAACTACGACAAGGATCACGCCTAAATGAATTTCAGAAGGACGAAGGCGGTATTTAAAAAAGAGTTTATACAGATCTGGCGCGATCCCAGATCCCTCGCGCTCGCGTTCGCCATTCCGATACTTCTTCTTGTTTTGTTCGGATACGCGCTATCTTTGGATATAGACCACATACCGATGGCGGTCTGGAACCAGGACGGTTCTGTTACTGCCAGAGAATTCCTGCTGAACTTTAAAAACTCCAAATATTTCAAGATCATCGGATACTATGACAACTATCCCGCCATGGAATATCTTCTTGATAGGGGCGATGCCATGATGGCGATGGTAATTCCCAAAGATTTTTCAAAATATATCCAGTCCAACGGCATAGCGCCGCTGCAGGTAATTATAGACGGCAGCGACTCGAATACAGCCCAGACAGCGCTTGGTTATGTAGGCAGCGTCGTATATAACTATAACATGGGCTACGTCAAGAACGCGCTTGCGGCCCAATCGATAGAAAATTCCGACCCCGTGGATATGCGCTCGAGAATATGGTTTAACCAGGACCTGGACTCCAAGCTCTTCATAGTTCCCGGCCTTATAGCTATCATAATGATGATAATAGCCGCGCTTCTTACATCACTTACCATAGCCAGAGAGTGGGAACGCGGTACGATGGAGCAGCTCATCTCTACCCCGGTAAGAGGCATAGAGCTTATCATAGGGAAATTCACGCCCTATTTTGTCATAGGACTTATCGATCTTATAATATCCGTAATAATGGGCATATTATTGTTCAACGTTCCATTAAGAGGAAATGTAGTACTTCTCTTCGTATGCAGCGGAATATTTTTGACCGGCGCGCTGATGCTCGGTATATATATATCCGTCGTGGCCAAGAGCCAGCTTATGGCAAGTCAGATGGCGATACTTACGTCATTTCTGCCCACATTCATGCTCTCGGGCTTTACATATGAGATTTTTAATATGCCGGATTGGGTGCAGAATATTACGTATCTCGTCCCGGCTCGTTATTTTATAGTAATACTGCGCGGCATATATCTGAAAGGCGTAGGCATAGAAGCGCTCTGGATAAATATATTGGCGCTGAGCATATTTTCTCTAATAGCGGTGAGGCTTGCCATAATGAAGTTTAAAAAGAAAGTGGCTTAAGACGATGTTTACGAGGATATTCTCGTTGATTGTGAAGGAATTTCTGCAGGTATTCCGCGATCCGCGCATGAAGTTTGTCATATTCGTATCTCCGGTAGTCCAGATAATGATATTTGGGTACGCGGCGACGATGGATATAACGAATGTCCCTGTCGCGATATACGATCTGGATAATACAAAACAGAGCCGTGATATCATAAGGCTCTTCAGTTACTCGAAATATTTTGACATACAGAAATATCTTTCAAAAGAAAGCGACGTAAAATATGTTATGGACCGCGCGAGGATAAAGGCGGTCATAAGATTTAACCGCGGGTTTGCGCAGGACCTTACATCGAACCGCAGCGCGCAGATGCAGATACTTGTAGATGGCACCGACTCCAACGCGGCCCAGATAATATTGAATTACGCCGGTTCCATTATAAGTAACTACAACGGTAAGATGCTGCAGGAGAGGGCCCAGATATATTTAAAGCGCAAGGATATATACCCGGTTGTGGATTTAAGAGACAGGGAGTGGTTTAATGAAAACCTGTATTCGAAAAATTTTTATCTTCCGGGCGTTATAGCGATGATAGTGACATTGATGTCGCTTATACTAACATCTATGGCCATAGTCAGAGAAAAAGAGATAGGCACTATGGAGCAGTTGATAGTAAGCCCTATAAGGCCTATAGAGCTGATATTGGGGAAGATAACGCCGTTTGGCATAATAGCTATCGTGCAGATGGTCATGATAGCTACCGTCGGAGTGCTTTGGTTTAATATCCCTTTAAGGGGGAGTATCCCGCTTTTATTTGGCTGTACTCTTATATATTTATTAACGAGTCTTGGCATAGGATTATTTATATCCACAATTTCCGCGACGCAACAGGAGGCGATGATGTCTATATTTCTCTTCTATTTTCCCGCGATACTTCTTTCGGGATTTGCGTATCCGGTTGCAAACATGCCCCAATGGGTTCAGGTAATAACAACTTTGAATCCGCTAAAATATTACCTTGTAATATTAAGGAGCATATTCTTAAAAGGCGTCGGTGTATCTGTGCTTTGGAACGAGATGTTAGTCCTTTTAGTTATGGGAGCGGTAGTAATCGTCGCCAGCTCTTTAAGGTTCAGAAAGAACCTCGGATAGAGACGCTTTCCAAATCCATCGGGAGACGTCTTCCAACCTAATCGGGAAAGTGCCCCCTCGCAGCTTGTAAAATCCGGATTCTGTGGTAGACTTACTTATATCAAGTCAAGGAGTGCTATTGACTGATAAAAGATGGCTAATATTCCTGATAGTGTTGTTTCTTATGCAGTTCGCAATCCTCTCCGAAGTTTTATCCGATACTAACTTTCCACTGACTCAAATTAAAGTAGATTCCGTGTCCAGCGATAAATTCTTCAAAAAAATATACGAATCAGCCTGTATCGGCCTATCCATATACAAACTTGACGTTATGGAAAAATATACTAAAGAGAGACTTGCGGCCGTTTTCCACGCCGGGGGTGGAAATGGTTTAATAAAATTCGATATGAATAATGTGGATATGGACAAGAAAGGCTGGACCAGATATTATCCATTTTCAATATATGGAAAAGATTTTATAATGAGGATCTTTTTGACCGAAGAAAAGCGGTATCAACATTCCGCTCCCATTCTTTATGAGGGAAATATTCAGAATCCGGCCGTAACTTTTCAAGTGTTGCCTTCACTAAACGAGATTTTGTCCGACTGCAAAATCAAACCACATAGGACATATTCTACCCGTTCGACCGACTCCAGTTCCTAGCCTAAATCTGGAGACGCTTTCCAACTCAATCGGGAGACGTCTTCCGGGTTAATCGGGAAGGTGCCCCCTATGTTAGGAATGCTTATAAATTTATAATTCCAAACTGTCTAGAAGATCATTGTTTCCGCCTAAATTTCTTTCCCTATAACTGGACCATCTATATTCGGAAGGCATTCTAACCATTTCTGCCCGTACAGGGTTTAATTCGACATAATTCATACAGTCTATAGCATACGGATCCATAGTGATTATTTTACTATTAAACCTTCCTTGCCACAGGTGGCCGACTTTGTGATATTTTTCATTAAAATAAGATGTGTAAGACCTGTTAATCCCGTGCATAAACTTGGCCAGATTTTCTTTATCCTCGACTGCTCCAATTAAGTGTATGTGATTAGGCATGAGACAAAAACCGTAGAGTCTGAATTTGTATTTTCGCTTATAGCGTCTAACCCTATCCAGATATTCACCAAAGTCACTTTCTTCGATAAATACTTTTTGCTTTTGATTACCCCTTGTCATAATGTGGTACAATACATTATCCAGTACTATCCTAGGTCCTTTAGGCATAATAGCCACCTCCTATTATATAAGACGTAAAAAGTGCCAAAATTGTTGCAAATTATTTCAAAATATTTTAATTCCTAACAACTCTGTATTGTTTCCCACTCGGATTAAGGGGGCACCTTCCCGAATAACTTGGAAAGCGTCTCCATCATATGGTATAATTTTGTCATAGAGGGAGATGATATCATGGCGAACGTATTTACTGCGGCAGAGATAATAGATATGGGCATCGAAAAAGAGAAGAAGAGAAGGGATTTTTATGCTTATACCGCCGATAAATTCAAAGAGAAAGACATGAAAGAGTTATTCTCGCGCCTGCGCGATTGGGAAGAAGAGCATATTAAAAAATTTACCGTCATCCGGAATTCTACGCAGACTTACGAGGCAGGCGAATCTTATAAAGATGAACTTTTGGCATACATGAAGTATATGGTAGACGATATGTTGTATGATCAGATTACCGCCCAGTGGTTTTCTAAAAACGTAAGACAGCCGCTTGAGGCGATAAAGTACGGAATTGGGTTTGAAAAGGACGCGATACTCTTCTTTTCGGAGCTTCTGAAATATATGATGGCCCCCGACAAGGAAAAGATAGAAGAGCTTGTAGGGGAAGAGAAAAAACATCTTATTTATTTGTCGGAATTGAGGAAGAAATACGAGTAATAACAGGATCGATATAATTGGCCAGCCCTATTTCTTATAAGACGTGGGCCCATTCGTCACCCCAGTGTATCGCGTTTCTTATTCATGGATTGGGCGCGAATAGCTCATGGTGGGAAGAGTTCGCGCAATTCCTTCTCAAAAATAACATCTCCTCATACGCTATAGATCTAAGGCGCCACACATCATTCAAAGAGTTCTTCCTCTTGATAAATGAACTTCTTGCGATAATCAAAAAAGATAATCCCGGCAAAAAAATATTCGCGGTAGGTGAGAGCATGGGCTCGCTAATAATACTGGCCATGGCCCTCAAAGACAAAGCTGTGTTCGACGGCCTTGCGTGTATCAGTCCGGCATTTAACAGCAGGGCGCCGCTAAAACCATTTGATTATGTTAAAATTTTCCTGCCGCTTCTGTATAATCCCGAAAAAAAGTATAGATTGCCGGTTACATCGGATATGTGTACACGCGATCCGGCTTATTTAAAGATGATAGAAACGACTTATGATAAGGACGTTCTCTCGACATCCAGAGTGCTTTTCGATATTTTTATCGCACAGATATCGATGAGAATATTCGGGATGAAAATAGGCGTCCCGATTTTATTTCTGGTCGCCGGCGACGACAAACTTGTATATAGCGACGCGAGTATAAAAGTATTTAAAAAAATCAGCGCCAAGGATAAGAACATCATAGAATATCCGGGCATGTACCACTCGCTTTCTATAGATACGGGCAGGGAAAAAGTCTTTGCGGATATATTAAACTGGATGACGAGGAGAATTTAGGTGGAATATATACTGGCGATAGATCAGGGCACGACCGGCTCCAGGGTCGTAGTATATGATAGGAACGGGGCAAAGAAAGCGAGCGCTTATCGGGAATTTCCCCAGCACTTTCCGAAGCCTGGATGGGTAGAACATAATCCGCGCGACATATGGATAAGCGTTTATGACTCGATACAGAAAGTGCTTAAGAAGGTGCCGGCGAATAAAATCGCGGCCATAGGCATTACGAATCAGCGCGAAACTACCGTGTTGTGGGACAAATACACCGGAAAGCCCATATACAACGCCATAGTGTGGCAGTGCAGGCGCACCGCGGCCAGGTGCGACGAGTTAAAGGAGAAAAAAGAGGCGTCCTTTTTCAGAAAAAGGACGGGTCTGCCTATAGACGCGTATTTTTCCGCGACGAAAATAGAATGGATATTAAAGAATGTGCCCGGCGCTTTATCCAAGGCGCGAACCGGAAAGGTTATCTTCGGCACTACAGATTCGTGGATATTATGGAAGTTGACCGGCGGACAGGTTCACGCTACCGATTACACAAACGCTTCCCGCACGATGTTATTCAATATAGAAAAGAAGAGTTGGGATAGGGCGATATTGAAAAAGTTCGGCATACCGGCAAAAATATTGCCCGAAGTAAAGATCTCTTCCGGGATCTTCGCGAAGACCGCCAAGACAGGGGCTTTACCGGCGGGGATACCAATATCCGGCATAGCGGGCGATCAGCAGGCCGCGTTATTCGGACAGGTATGTTTTGATCCCGGCGAAGTAAAAAATACATATGGCACAGGCTCATTTATTTTACTCAACACCGGTTCGAGAAGGCCCGTTTCAAAATACGGCCTGATCACAACACTGGCCTGCGGGAGAAAAGGAGAACCTGTCTACGCGCTCGAAGGAGCGGTATTTATTTCCGGGGCGGTAATACAGTGGCTAAGGGATGGGCTAAAGATACTGAAGAAGGCGTCTGAATCTGAAAAGTTGGCCTGCTCGGTAAAAGATAACGGCGGTGTATATTTTGTCCCGGCGCTCGTCGGTCTGGGAGCGCCATATTGGGACAGTCACGCGCGCGGTCTTATATCGGGAATAACGAGAGGCACAAAGAGAGCGCATATAGTAAGGGCGGCTATAGAAGCGATATGCTACCAGGCAAAGGATGTGATGCTTGCGATGGAAAAGGACGCCGGTGTGAAGATAAAAAATCTAAAAGTGGACGGCGGTGCGATATCAAATAATTTATTATGTCAATTTCAATCGGATATATTACGCGTAAATGTTGTGAGGCCCAGCACCATAGAGATAACTTCTTTAGGCGCAGCGTATCTGGCCGGCCTTGCGATAGGTTATTGGAAAAATTCGGACGAGATTAAGAGGTGTTGGAAGGTGGACAGAGTGTTTAAACCAAAGATGGGTAGAAAAAGTAGCGAAAAATTTTATAACGGGTGGATTAAAACGGTTGAGAGAACCCTGGAGCGGTAAGGGGCACTTTCCCGATTGGCTCGGAAAGCGTCTCCCGATTGAGTTGGAAAGCGTCTCCAAGATTGAGGGGATATGCAGGTGTATGATGCGGTGATTATCGGCGGAGGCGTTATCGGCACATCGATAGCGCGCGAACTGTCGAAATATAAATTAAACATTGCCCTGTTGGAAAAAGAAGAAGAGCTTGCCTTTGGCGTCTCAAAATCGAACAGCGGAATAATCCATCCCGGAACACAAAACTCGGTCAATTCGCTTAAAGGAAGGCTTTGCGTATTAGGCAATAAGCTGACCCGGAGAATGTCTAAAGAGTTAGGGATAGATTTTAAAGAAGTCGGAGAGTTGATAGTCGCCTTTAACGAGGATGAGAGGTTAAGGCTCGTTCAATTAAAAAAAGAGGCTGAAGCCCTGGGCGTGCCAAGGCTCATGATCGTCGACAGGACCTGGCTGGATAGGCATGAACCGAATTTATCAAAGCAGGTCATAGCCGCGCTCTACGCGCCCACCGCGGGGATAATAAGTCCGTATAGATGGGTTTACGACTTAGGCGAGAACGCCCTGAATAATGGTGTTGAAATTCACACGCTTACAAAGGTCGAAAATATAAATATAGAGGGGGATAAAAATTTCGGAATTCAAACACCCAAAGGTATTTTTAAGACAAGATTTGTAATAAACGCCGCGGGTCTTTTCGCGGACGACGTCTCAAAAATGGCCGGCATAAATGATTTTACCATCCATCCGCGCAAAGGCGAAGAATTTCTCCTGGATAAGAAGAAAGAAAATATTACAAACCATCTAATATTCCCGCTGCCGTCGAAAGATTCGAAAGGCGTGCTTGTGATAAAGACTTCCGACGGTAACCCTATGATAGGGCCGACGGCTCAAGAGGTAGAAGATAAAGACGACTTGTCAACCTCGGACGAGGGGTTTAAGAAAGTCCTGGCGAGTGTCCAAAAGCTCGTGCCATCTATAAACGGTAATGATGTGATAGCGTATTTCGCGGGTTTAAGGCCGGCCTGCGGCAGCGACTTTATAATAAGGCACGAGGAGAGCGTGCCGGGGTTTGTAAATGTCGCCGGAATCCAGTCTCCGGGCTTAACCGCCGCTCCGGCGATAGCGTTGATGGTGAGCGATATTTTGAAAAATAACGGACTGCGGCTAAAAAGAAAGATATTTTTTCACAAACATCGCCAAAAAGAGATACATCTATTTAATATTCCTTTGAAAAAAACAAAGGCTCTTATAAAAGAGGATCCGAGCTACGGCGATATTGTATGCAGATGTGAAATGGTTTCGGCTAAAGAGATCCAGGACGCTATCGGTAGGGGGGCTACCACGCTTGACGGAATAAAATTCAGGACGCGCGCCCAGGCAGGAAGGTGCCATGGCAGTTTTTGCACCACAAGGCTGATGAAGATACTGGCTGAAAAAACAAATAAGAAGATGACAGAATTGACAAAGCGCGGCGCAGGCTCGGAAATGGTGAAAGAGGATAGGTCTGATGGTTAAAAGAGATCTTGTTATAGTCGGCGGCGGCCCGGCCGGTATGGCAGCGGCTATATCCGCGTATGAAAACGGCGTAAAAGATATTCTTCTTCTGGAAAGAGACCAGTATCTGGGCGGTATATTGAATCAATGTATACACACCGGGTTTGGAATAGAGTACTTTAAAGAGGTCCTGACGGGCCCGGAATACGCGTACAGGTTCATAGAGAAAATCCGAAAAATCCCCGAAGTGGAGGTTAGCTTAAGATCTTTCGTTGTCAGATTAGAAAAAGACAAGACGCTTACATATATAAAACCCGGCCTGATGGAAGAGATAGCGGGCGGCGCGGTTATCATGGCAACAGGATGCCGTGAAAAGACCAGAGAGATGATCCATATCGCCGGTACAAGGCCTTCAGGTATATTTTCAGCGGGGCTTGCCCAGAAACTTGTAAATATAGAAGGGCTATTGCCGGGTAAAGAGGTTGTGATAGTAGGTTCCGGAGACATAGGCCTGATAATGGCCAGGCGCCTTATATTGGAAGGCGCAAAAGTAAAAGCAATAATCGAAATACAGAAAAAAACGCGCGGGCTGACCCGCAACGTAGTTCAGTGCGTGGAAGATTTTGACATTCCCATTTATTTCAAGCATAAGATATCCAGAGTCTACGGCAAAGACAGGGTCGAGAAAGCAGAAGTAATAAAAGTCGATGACAGTTATAATGAAATAATCGGCTCAGGGTTCGAGATTGACTGCGATACGATTCTTGTTTCCGTCGGGCTGATTTCGGAGAACGAACTGATAGAGATGGCCGGAGCAAGCTTAACGGATGAAGTAAATAAGACTTCTGTGCAGGGCATATTTGCCTGTGGGAATTCTTTTAAGGTTTATGATCTCGTAGACCGGGTGTCTAAAGACAGCCATGCCGCCGGCAAAATGGCGGCGGAGTATATTAAAGGGTTAGAATGATAAAGAAGCTAACATGCATTGAATGCCCCAAAGGCTGCACCTTATCGGTTGATATGGAAAATTGCCGCGTAGTAAAGGTGAGCGGCAATGAGTGCCCTAAAGGCGAAAAATACGCCAGGTCCGAGATTGAAAATCCCGTCAGAGTATTGACCGCCAGCGTGCTTACGGAAGGACTGCCTTTAAAGATGGTCCCTGTAAGGACGGATAAGCCTATTCCTAAGCCCAAGCTTGCCGCAGCAATGGGCGAAATCAAAAAGATTAGGTTGAAAAAACGAGTTCGTCCGGGGGATATAATTGAGGCCAATTTTCTGGGGCTTGGGGTAAATTTGGTCGCCTCAAGAGAGGCTTGACAGGCAGATAGCTTATAATTATACTATTGACATGATATTACAAGGACAATACTGATGGAAGGCAATAACAACCAATACATGGACTGGGACGTGATATTCAATTCGATAGGCGACGGCATTTTTATCGCGGATGAGAGGAACACTATTATAAAGGCAAATACGGCTTTTGCGGAATTATTGAATATGAAGGTTGAGGATATAGTAGGAAAAAAATGTTATGAGTTAGTCCATAAGACAAATACCCCATGGCCCGGATGTCCATTCGAAAAGAGCAAGAAGGATAAAAAAGTCCATGTTGAAGAAGTGAATGATCCGGGTATAGGAGTACCGCTTCTCATCACGACCTCGCCTATTTTTAGTCCTTCAGGAGAGATGATAGGCGTGGCGCATATATCAAAAGATATATCTCTTGTCAAGAAGGTCCAAGCCCAGCGGAAAAAAATGGAAGAAGATTTGAAAAAGAAGATAGAGGATCTGGAGCGGTTCCAGAAGATTACAGTAGGCAGAGAACTTAAGATGAAAGAGCTGAAGGCGAGGATAGCGGAGCTTGAAGCGAAGACGCTCGACAGAAGGTATCGGGAGCAGTAAAAAATCATGTTGATGACGATAAAACAAAAAATAACAACCATAATATGCTCTGCTACGTTACTGATAATTTTTATCGGAGCCGTATTGTCATATACCTTTGGCCACAATATATTGCACAATGTCATAGGACGGCAGTATACGCAGACATCCCAGTTGTTGGGAGATTATGTTGTGAAGAATCTCCTGGCGGAGATAGAGGATGCCAAAGCCTATACTACGCTGCCATTGTGGGTCGATGTTATCCAGGACAGTAACTTAAAATATAAGAATATGGGCGCCGGAGAGATAAAATCTTATCTTGAGGACATGGACAAGAGGTGGTCCTCGGCACCAAAAGGAGATCCTATTTTTTGGGGGTATTTAGAGAATAGAGTCAGCGTAGCCATGAGAGATATAGCGGCCCTTAGAGAGACTGTGTCCGAGATTTCCATGACAGACAAACATGGCGGCCTTGTAGCGTCGTCTATGAAGACCACCAACTTTTATTACGCGGGCGAGAAATGGTGGCAGGAAGCGTACAATAATGGCAAGGGAAAGCTATATGTCGGCGATATAGAATTTGATAAATCCTCATTGCGCTGGGGCATAATCATAGCGTCTCCCGTTATTGGCGAAAAAGGCGAAGTAATAGGCATATGCAAGGACAATATAGATATACAAAGACTATTTAGCGTCCTGGAAGTATTTAAATCGGGTAAAACCGGCCACGCGGTTTTAGTAGACGCCAAAGGTAATATTATATACCGTCAGGGTCTAAGACCCATGAGTATGAAATTTTTCAACACAGGAGAAATGAAGAAGTTATTATCCGGAAAAGAGAATTTTTTTGTTACAGATAAGGTGGCTGTGCATGACGGAAATTCATTTATCGCGTATTCTCTGGTTAAGCCGCCATTTCTTTCGGAAAGAGGCATAGAGTGGGTGGTTTTTATAGTCCAGGATCAGGCAGAAACGTTCGCCCCTTTATATAAATTCATAGGCCAGCTTGTATTGATAGCCATAATACTTATCATAATCACCATTCCCATAGGCGCGTTTTTCGGAGGAGTAATCGCCAAACCTATAAACCAATTGCATATAGCCACAGAGAAAGTCTTGTCCGGGGACTGGGATTATAAAATAGAGGTGCATACCGGAGATGAGATAGAAGGCTTCGCGAAAGTTTTCAAAAATATGATCGCGGATATAAAGGATAAGCAGACAAAGCTGGAAATTTTTTCACGAGGCCTCGAAGAAAAGGTCAAAGAGAGGACAAAGGAGCTTGCCGAAACGCAGGAAGCTACTTTGAATATATTGGAGGACCTGGAGGAGGCAAAGGCTACCCTTGAAAAATCGAATAAAGAGCTTAAGCAATTAGATCAGCTAAAATCAGACTTCGTATCCACCGTGTCTCATGAGCTTAGGACACCTCTGTCGATAATAAAAGAAGGCGTGAGTCTTGTCCTTGACAGGGTGCCCGGCGAAGTAAATGAAAAGCAGGTAAAGATACTCGATATATCGAAGTTTAATATAGACAGGTTGGCGCGTATCATAGACAGTCTTCTGGATATATCAAAAATAGAAGCGGGGAAAGTCGAGCTTAAGAGAAACCTGGTAAATATATCAGACATAGTAAGAGAGGTGGCGAGCTCTTTTGAGTTGAAGATAAAGGACAAGGGCCTTGAGTTTAAGCTGGACGTCGATAAGGATATCGGCAGTGTATACGCGGATCCCGACAGGATAGCGCAGGTGCTCATCAATCTGATAAATAACGCTATAAAGTTTACATCTTCCGGATATATAGAAGTCGCCTGCAAGGATAAGGATGATGTTATCACGTGTTCTATTAAAGATACCGGCCCGGGGATATCAAAAAGCGATATCCCAAAGTTATTCGATAAGTTTCAGCAGTTTGGCAGGCTCGCCGGCGCGGGTGAAAAAGGCACGGGCCTCGGCCTTTCGATAGCGAAGGGTATTATAGATATGCACAGCGGTGCCATTTCTGTCGAAAGCGAGCCTGGTATGGGGTCGCGTTTTATCTTTACGCTGCATAAGTATACGGAAGAGTCTCTTTTCGACGAGTATGCCGAGAAGGCCATAAAAGCCGCCGCGAAAAACAGGTCCAAAGTGTCTATAGCACTCGTCTGTGTGACATCAAAAGGTGAATCGTCCGACGCGTCATGGAAAAAAGGTTTTCACAACGCCATCAATGACTGCGCGAGGCTTATAAAAAATACATTACGCCGGCAGGGCGATGAACTTGTGAGTAACGAAGGAGATATGATGGTGGTACTTGCCGACTGCAACAAGGAACATTCTATACTTGTCCGCCAAAGGCTGGAGCAGATTTTAGATAAGTGCCTGGGGGAAAAGAAGGTAAGAGATAAGCTGGATATAAAATATGGATGCGCCACATTTCCGGACGACGGCAAGGTGGGTAGGGACTTGATAGCTAAGGCACGTTTGGGCAATTCCGCGGCGAAATCCGCTAAGGCATAAGGAGGAACAATGGCAAGAAAGATACTTGTTGTAGATGATGAAGTCGATTTCTTAGAAGTTATAAAAATAAGGCTGGAAGCAAACGGCTATAATGTTGTAACGGCCGGTAACGGCGAAGACGCGCTTAAAAAATTGAAGGATGAAAAACCGGACGCAGTTCTATTGGATATACTTATGCCGGGCATAGACGGCCTCGAAGTTCTAAGAAGAATAAGGAAAATGGATGAGAACTTACCCGTTTATATAATAACGGCTTTTTCAACGGAAGAGCGTTTTAAAGTCGCTAATAAATTTGGAGCGTCAGGTTTTATTGTAAAGACCGACGATCTTGGCAAGCAGATAAAGAGCATTAACAGCGTCCTTGATATGGCCCAAAGATATCATGGGAAAAAAGAGTAAAAGGCAAAATTTATGAGCAAGAAGATTCTGGTTGTGGATGATGAGGTGCAGTTGGTGGAGATGCTTAAGATGCGCCTGGAAGCCACGGGCTATGGAGTTGTTTGCGCGTATGACGGGCAGGAGGCCCTTGAGAAGGCAAAGAAAGAGAAGCCGGATCTTATAATACTGGATCTGATGCTTCCGAAGATGGACGGATACAAAGTGTGCGGCTTGTTAAAAAATGACTCAAGATACGCCAAGATACCTATTATAATGTTTACGGCGCGGGCACAGGAAGAAGATATAGCGCTGGGTAAAGAGATGGGCGCTGAAGCATATATAACCAAGCCCTTTGATCCGAAGTTACTACTTGGCAAGATACAGGAATTAATAGGCGCTTAAAGACACGCAGCGCATAGTTTAAGGAGCTATTTATGGCGAGAGAAAAGAAGTCGCTTGGCGAGAGCCTTGTCGAAGAAGGCATAATAACTGCGGGACAATTAAAAAAAGCTCAGGAAGAAGAGGCCCGTAAGGGCGAGAGGCTGGTTAAAGCGCTCGTGCGCCTTGGTTTTATCGCCGAGGATGACCTCGTGATGTTCTTAAGCAATAAATTGAACGTGCCCAGGATAGAGCTGAATAATTATTTGATAGACCCTAAGATTGTAGAGCTTGTTCCGGAAGCCCTGGCGAGAAAATATGAATTGATACCGGTGCTAAAAATAGGCAATCGTCTTACTTGTGTCATGATAGATCCATGGAACGTATTTGCGTTAGACGATATAAGGTCAAAAACGGGTCTTATTATCGAGCCTGCCGTTTCTACTGAAGGAGAGATAAAAAAGGCGCTTAATGAATATTATGGCGCGAAGGGCAGCATGGAGGACCTGATAAAGTCGATAGATGAAGAAAAGCTCGGCGTCGCGGACGGAAAAGATATAGATGTAAAAAAACTTCAGGGTATTGTGGAAGAGCCCGTGGTGATAAAACTCGTGAATATGATAATAATGAAGGCCATAGAAGAAAGGGCGAGCGATATACACGTGGAGCCGGAAGAAGAGACTTTAAAGACGCGCTTAAGAGTTGACGGCATGCTGCACGAAATAAGCTCTCCGCCCAAACATCTGCAGTCGGCGATAATTTCCAGGATAAAGATAATGGCGGACCTCGATATAGCCGAAAGGCGCGTTCCGCAGGATGGCCGGTTTACTATAAAGATGGGCGGCAAAGAGATAGACATGCGCGTCTCATGTGTCCCTACAATATACGGAGAAAATGTTGTGCTCCGCCTTCTTGATTCATCAAGCGCCGTTATGAATCTCGAGGATCTGAGATTTTCAAAGGATATTCTTACTAAATTCGATAAGATTATCCGCAGGCCTCACGGGATAATACTTGTGACAGGGCCTACGGGGAGCGGCAAGACCACAACGCTTTACGCGTCCTTAAATAAGATAAACACCGAAGAGAAGAATATAATAACGATAGAGGACCCCGTCGAATATAAGCTCGAAGGGGTAAGGCAGATACAGATAAATACAAAAGTGGGTCTAACATTCGCGAATGGGTTGAGGTCTATCTTAAGACAGGACCCGAATATAATAATGGTAGGCGAAATGAGAGACCGCGAAACTGCCGAGATAGCTATACAGGCCGCGCTTACAGGACATCTGGTATTTTCAACTCTTCATACAAATGACGCGCCCGGAGCGGTTACAAGGATGATAGATATGGGTATGGAGCCATTTTTGGTGTCATCTTCTGTGATCGGAGTGCTCGCGCAAAGATTGGTGCGTACCATATGTACGGAGTGTAAAGAAAAATATACGCCTACAAAAGAGGAATTAAAAGATATAGGAGTGGCGCAACCCGATAAATCAGAATTTTATCGCGGCAAAGGCTGCGCCAAATGCATGAATACCGGCTATAAGGGCAGGATCGGAATATATGAGCTTATGATTCCCGATGACCAGATACGCAACGCTATAATGGCGAAGGCCTCCACGGACGAGATAAGTAAATTGGCGCATAATGCCGGGATGATGGGTCTTAAAGATGATGGGATACAAAAGATAATGGCGGGCCTGACCACAGTAGCGGAAGTCTTAAGAGTAACTGAAGAAGGTTAAAAGATGAACAGGATCGTGGAGAATATACGCGGAAGACTTATTAATTCTCCCGTAAGGCGTTATTATAAATTAAAAGCGTCGTATTCTATAGCTGTGGAGCTTTTATCCGCGCTGGATCTCGAAGACGCTTTAAAGATATTAGTGAATAGGATAGCGTCTTATATGTCGGTAGAGATAGTTTCGATAATGCTTACCGATAATGATAAAAAACGGCTGGTTGTGAAGATAGCTAAAGGCCTCGACGAAAAGATAGTCAATGACGCGAGTATTGAGATAGGAAAAGGTGTTTCCGGCTGGGTAGGAAAGACGGGCCAGTCGCTTTTGATAAAAGATATAACCAAGGATCCGAGATTTGCGCTCAAGGCCAGCGGGAAATATTATAATAATTCTTTACTAAGCGTGCCGCTTAAGATGCGCGGCAGGATAATCGGAGTTGTTAATGTCAATAACAAGGCGTCGAAAGATGTATTCAGAGAATCAGACCTCGATCTACTAAACGCGATAGCGGATTTTGCCGCCATCGCGATAGAAGTCATAAAGCTGGAAGAGCAGATTTCAAAAAGCAATAAAGACCACCGCGAACTTGTTTCAAATGTAGCCCATGATCTCAAGACCCCACTTGCCACTATAAAAGAGGCCATACTGCTGATGCTCGAAGGCGTCAGCGGACAGATCAATGAAAAGCAAAAAAAATATCTGGATATTTCCGCGGAGAATGTCGAGCGAATGGTCCATATGGTAGACGATATACTATTGTCGGATGATACGCTATGCAGCCGGCAGAGTCTAAACAGGAATCTATTTAATGTCACAGATACCGCGAAGGGCATTATCGACTCGCTTGGGATAATCGCCAAAAAGAAGGGTATCAAGTTAGGGGGTTATATTCCCGATAAAAGAATAGAGATATGGGGTGACCCCGACAAGCTTAATGAAGTTATAAGTAACCTTGTGGAGAATGCCATTAAATATAACAGGCCCGAAGGCCGCGTAGACGTTTCGCTGGAAGAAGATGAAAGATCCGTTACTATATCTGTGCGGGATACCGGTATGGGGATATCCAAGGAGGATATAGGAAAAATATTTGACAGATATTACCGCATTAACAGCGCAGAAAGAAAAGATGTTGCGGGCTCGGGGCTGGGCCTATCCATAGTGAAGAATATAGTAAATATGCACAAGGGGAATATTGCGGTTGAGTCCGAAAGCGATCATGGGACAAAATTTACAGTTACATTACCAAAAGACTTAAGGACATTGAGGTAAATATATGCCCACCTTTATTTATAAAGCGCGTGACACTACCGGAAGGGCCGTGAAGGGGAAGATGGAAGCTCCTGACAAGGCCCAGCTTATTGATAAACTCCACAAGATGGGTTATATGCCCACTAAGGTATTTGAGATTAGACCCGGCATGGAGCTCGGCAGCATCCTGGACAGGTTTAAAAGGGCGAAGTCCGACGACATGCTGATGTTTTATATACAGTTTTCAAATATGATAAATTCCGGGCTTACCATACTGATGTCGCTGTCAACCCTATCGAAGCAGATAGATAATAAGGCCTTGAGGGATTCTGTTGGAGAAGTGGGCAGGCAGATAGAAGGGGGTTCAACGCTTTCGGAAGCGCTCGCCGCCCACCCTAATATTTTTTCCAGATTATTTATTAATATGGTGAAGGCCGGAGAGGCAAGCGGTACTCTCGATGCCGTATTGATGAGATACGCGATGTTTTTTGAGCACCAGGAAGATATAAAGGAAAAAGTTAAGAGCGCTCTATTTTATCCTGTGATACTTCTAACTTTTGGTATTATCGTTGTGCTTTTTATAGTAACTTTCGTAATTCCGCAGTTTGCCCAGATATATATGAAGGCAGGCGTGCGATTACCGATACCAACATTGGTGGTTTATAAGTTTGGGCTGTTTATAAAACATTACTGGTATGCAGGGTTCGCTATTGCGATAGCGGCTATACTTCTGATGAAGCTATACTCCAGGACAAGCAGGGGGGCCATTCTTATAGATACTATGAAACTGCGTCTTCCTATCGTCGGGCCGCTATACAAAAAAGTGGCAATATCCAGATTTGCAAGGACGCTCGGCACTCTTTTGGGCGCCGGCGTCCCCATACTTCAATCTCTTGATATAACCAGGGAAGTTGTAGAGAATAAGATCCTTGAACAGGTAGTATCCGATGCCCGCCATTATGTCGAAAAAGGCGAACATCTTGCCGAACCATTAAAGGTAAGCAATGAATTTCCGACGGATGTGGTGCAGATGATCTCCGTGGGAGAGGAATCGGGCAATCTGGACGGCATGCTTAATAAAATTGCCGACTTCTATGACATGACGGTAAACTACGCGATAAAGAAGTTGACCACAGTGATAGAACCGATATTCCTGCTTATTTTAGGATGTATGGTAGGAGTTATTATGGCTTCGATGCTGATGCCTATATTTGACATGGTCAAGACGTTACGGCATTAAAGAAAATAATAAACAAAAAGAGAAAGGAGACAAAGAAAAATGTTTTCAAGAAAAGGTTTTACAATTTTGGAGTTATTGATAGTAATAGCGGTTATAGCGATACTGGTAGGCATCGCCCTGCCGAGGTTTAGAGGAATGCAGGATGAAGGCAATATCGCGAAGGCCAAGGGCGAGTTAAGGATGCTGCAGACAGCGGTAGAGAGCTACTACATACATAACAATAGCACTTTGCCGGCAACGACCGCGGCATTAACTACGGCAGTGCCGCAGATTGCGCCAACCGTATTGCCCACAGATCCGTTTGGCGGCGCAGCCTACGGATATAATCAAGGTACAACATTCTTTGTCCTGTATTCCGTAGGGCCCAGTCTTAACGGTGCGGCTACAATAAATGCCGCTGGAACGGTTACCGAGGTGAATGGCTCAAGCTGTGTTTACGTGACCAATGGCGGGCCAGTTGATACAACTCCGTAATTTTTCATTTGTTTCTGTGCGAAATAGAAAAGGAGGATTTAGCCTGCTCGAAGTGTTGCTGGCCATCCTCCTTTTAGGCACAGGTCTTGTCGCTCTCCTGCAGGTGGTGAATGCGGGATTATTTGTGGGCGGCCAAAACGAAGATATGATAATAGCCGCGAATCTTGTCCAAGAGAAGATAGAAGAGTCAAGAAATGCTTTATTTTCTTCCGTGGTTTCCGAAGAAAAAGCCGTGGTTTCAGGATTTCCCGCATTTAATCGCCAGGTAGACGTGACGCCCCCTCAAACAGGACTTAAACAGGTTAGTGTTACGGCCTATTGGTCCGCGAGAAACGCAGAGACGAGCACAAATATGGTGACCTATGTTTCGGACATCTAAAGGCCTGACACTGATAGAACTGTTAATCTCTATCCTGCTTATATCTGTGATGCTGGGTGCCGTATGGCTGATATATAGCGCGGGCTTTAACGTATTCTATAGCCAGGTATCACGGTATGATATAAAGGATCAGATGTCGCTGGCATACACAACTATGACGAGCGAGCTTCATCAGGCGACGGCTATAACAGCTGCTACGGCGACGTCGATTACGTTTACCGCGGATACTAATAGCGACGGGGTAAGCGAAACGATACAATATACTTGGGCGGGTACAGTTGGCGCGCCCTTGAATAGGGTAGTCGGCGCCACGACCACGGCTATGGTGCGCTCCGTTCAGAGTCTCGCATTTTCTTACTACAATACAAACAATGCCTTGCTTTCAATACCGGTAACTTTATCCAATGTACGCCTGGTTGCCGTGGATGGAACCGCTGTAAAGGCAGATGAAACGTTCCATCTGCGCACAAGCATTTATCTGCAGACTATATGAAAAATATAATAACAGATAAAAGAGGTTTTATACTTCTTTTGACATTTATCTTTATGACCGTGCTCACGGTGATTACCGGCGCCCTGATATATATGACGGCCTCCGATATGAGAAATATAGCGCCGCAGTCCGACGATGTTAATATGGAAGGCCTGGCCGATGCCGGGATAGAGAGGGCTCATCGCGCGATAAGAGATGATTATATCAATACTACATCAACCGGCGCGGCAGACTTAAGAGGTGGTGATACATCGCTATCCGTCAGTGTAGGTAATCCTAACAATATGAGATATATCGACAGCGCAACATCAGGTATAAACAGTAACTCCGACCAGGCCATTCTCAGGACCTTTGACTCAAGCTACATGAATACGAGGATAATATCGGTGCAGATACATGTCAGGGCGGACAGGGATGGAAGCGCGTCGGGCGCAGCGACGATCCAGGCCGCCTATACAACAGACGGCGTCAGCTATACGCCGGTTATTACCCGGGCCCTTACAACCACGGTTCTTGATTACTACGTGACGGTTCCCGTCCTGGCATCATGGTCGATTCTGATGGGTTCGAATTTTCGTCTTCGAACAATGCGCGTGGAAGGCAATAGCAGCGTAAATCTTGAATCTATGTTCTTGCGGGTTACTTATGGAATTGACACACCCGCGGAAGACTGGGCTACTGGAAGTTATGCGTCTTTTCCTGTCTCTTTGAGCGGTGGAACGATAGAATCCGTCACCGTTACAGATGAGGCAAGTAAGGTCCATTTAAATTACGCTTCGCAGGCGCTTTTAAGTAACCTTTTGACTAATCTTTCCATAGCCAGTGCGCCTACAAAAGCGACAAATATTGTCAGTTATCGCGGCGTTGGGTTGACAAATCCATTCGATAGCGTCGAGGAACTGCAGCAGGTGACGGGTATCACCGCGGCGGACTACGCAGCCATAAAAGACTACGTTACAGTTTACTCATTTGTAAATTCCAATGTCTTCAGGCCTACGGGTCCGCGTGCTCCCGTGAATATAAACACAGCTTCTTTCGAGGTCCTTAAGGCTATATTCGATTCATTGAACTTGGGCGCCAGCGACCCTATAAGCCTGGCGAATGACATAATAACATTCAGAGGTTCCACGCCTTTTACTTGTTTTTATTCTTCCAATGCGGCCGTTACAACGGATTTTTTTGATTTTGTGGATGCCCGTGCCTATCTTAGTAACGCTGAAAGGAACAGGGTAGTGGATAATTGCGACGCCTCATCTTTAGTGCCGGTTTCCGGGTTTGGCGGACAAAATTGCCTTACTACAGAATTATGTTACGCAGGATATTCATTCATGATAGACAGTCTGGCAAAGTATAATAATCGCAAGCTGCGCGTAAAAACATTGCGCGGAAATGACGGAGCCCATGTATTCTCCACTCATGCAGGCGACACCGTCCTTTCAGGTTGGCGTAAGGAAAATTTTGAATAGAGTTGTAAGTTGCGGGCTTTAAGGTATAATATCAAATTATGGATTTGAAAAATTTATTTAAAAAAGACTATGTTGTTGGTATAGATATAGGCTCTTATTCGGTAAAGATAGCGCAATTTGCCGTCAGAGAGGGCGGCCTTTATCTTTTAAAGGCGGAGTTAAAAGATGTCGGTATTTCCAAAGACTCCGAATCATATGAAAAAGATCTTATTTTGGCGCTGCATTACCTTATAAGAGGCGTTGACCTAAAAAAATCAAAGGTTATTATAAATATAAATTGCTCCTGTACCGCGATAAAAAAGATCACCTTCCCGTATATGCCGAAATCGGAGCTGCGGGAAGGTATAATGCTCGCCTCAAAGAATTATTTCCCGTTTCAGATAGATAAATCGGCGCTGGATTTTGAGATAGTGGGTGATGTGGTTGATAAAGGCATAAGGAAATACGAGGTAATGGTAGGAGTCTGCCCATCAGACACCATAAATAAATATCTGTCTTTAGTCCAAAAGGCCGGTATAAGGCCAGCGTCATTCGTTTTGTCGTCGCATTCACTGCATAAATTGGCTTTAAACTTATCCCGTAACGTGGAAGGGGTACAATGCTATGTTGATATAGGCAGTCTTCAGACCGAATTAGTGATATGCAAAGACGGCTTACTCGCATTTAGCCGCAAGATCCCTGTATGCGGCAATGATTTTACCAGGGCTTTGACAAGTGCGGTCGTAACCGATAAAGGTAAAATTCAATTATCGGCCGAAGAGGCCGAAAAGATTAAAAAAGATGTAGGCATGCCCGGTGAATCGGACTCCAGAGTGATAGATAATAAGATACCCGCCGCTCAAGTCCTGGCAATGCTGCGGACTCACGCCGAGCATCTTGTGAATGAAATAGACAGGTGTTTTAACTTTTATCATGAGGAGTCGGGCTCCGGCAGGATAAATTCTGTAACTATATTTGGCGGGGGCGCTTCATTAAGCGGGCTCACTAAATTTCTCTCTCAAGGGCTGGGGATGGAAGTAAAGCTTGGAGACGCGCTGGAGGGCCTAAAGACCGACGCAAAAACGGTAATACATGACATGGAAAAGGTGTCACATCGCATGGATCTGGCCATAGGCGCCGCTCTTACGCAAGCCAGGGGCCTGAATATTCTTCCTTCGGAAATAAAGGATCAGATGCAAAGGACGGTTAAGCGCGGGACGATAGCGGCGATAATTACAGCCGTTATTATAGCGTCAATACTCACTTTTGTAGGTACCAGGATAAAGATAGGCAATTTTGATAAGAGGATATCAGCCGCAAAACTTCAATTGACAAGCCTTCAGCCGGAAATTAAAAAGGCGGGAGGGATGAGACTGGCAGAGATGGTGCTTAAGAATGAGCCTTATTGGGAAGATGTGTTTAGGGAGTTAGGATCTATAATTCCAGGCGAAGCGGTTATAAAGCATGTAAGAATGCAGGGGGACCATCTTTATATGAAGGGCATAATAGCGTCTTCCGACGGACAACAGATGCTATCCGACTTTGTGATAGAGCTTGAAGATGGACTATTCAGCGATGTAAAGCTTGTGGAGAGTAGAAATTTACCTGATAAATCAGGCATTGAGTTTGAGATAGCCTGCTGGGTAGACTATGAACGTTAAAAATGAAGTTGTAAAATTAGTAAAGGACAACCCTGTAGTAGCGCTGGCCGCTGTTATTGCTATCGCGGCGTTTATCATTTACGCAATTGTATTTATACCGATGATGAATGAGATGAAGATAAAATATGTGGAATGCAGGCGCCTGGAAAATGATGTAACCAACGCGCGCAAAATAATAGATTATGCCAAGACTATGGGTAAGCCATATGGCGGCAGGATATTGATATCCGAAAAAGAAGCGGCTACCGGCATAGATGAATTTACAGAGCATGCCAAAGAGCGGGGCATAGAGTTTATCGCGGTTAAACCGCAAAATACCATATCGAAAGAGGGCATGGTATATAAAATAATGCCGATAGAATTGGAATTAGAGGCCGACGATAAGCAGTTCGTGGATTTTTTAGGGTCGATAGACGAGCTTAAGAAGGCTATAGTTACCGTAAACAGTATGGATATAACGCCCGACGAAAGCAATAATGCGCGGCTTCTTGTAAAGATGACGATATATGTTTATTTATCGGCCAGAGAAGATCTCTCTTAAGGCGGGCATAGGTATTATATGGACAATAAAAAAGTTATAATTCTGGTGGTGCTATCAATCTTCGCGGTTATAAGCCTCATATACGGTATAACGGCTAAGCCAAAATCGAGGATTGCCGGGCAGGGTATAACCGCAACTAAAGGACTGATGCCGCCGCAGGACGATATCTCCGTGGAAAGACGCGCCAAGAGAAGCAAATTTACCTCATGGAAGAGGAGCCCGTTTGTAGCCACCGGCACATCCACTTCCTCGAATCTCGTTTTAAGTGGTATAATATGGAACAAAGATAGGCCCAAAGCCATGATAGGTGACCGCATAGTTACCAAGGGGTCAGTGATAGAAGGCAGCACCGTAGTGGAGATAAAACCCGGCAAAGTCATATTGAACGATGGAACGAAGGATTTTGAACTAAAGATAGAGAAGTGAGCAGTGCGCTTTGAGTTATATAGTATTTGCACGTAAATATCGCCCGCAGGCGTTTGATGAAGTAGTTGGCCAGTCCCACATAACAACCACACTTAAGAACGCGATCGCGCAAAACAGAGTTGCCCATGCTTACATATTCGCCGGACCACGCGGCGTAGGCAAGACAACTACCGCCAGGATTCTCGCCAAGGCGCTAAACTGTGAAAAAGGCCCTACAGACAATCCGTGTAATAAGTGTGTCTCATGCAATGAGATTACGCAGGGCATAAGCCTTGATATTCTCGAGATAGACGGCGCGTCGAATAGGGGCATAGATGAGATACGCAATCTTCGCGAGAATGTAAAATTTTCTCCGTCAAAGGGAAGATTCAAGGTATATATAATAGATGAAGTCCATATGCTTACCGCGGAAGCCTTTAACGCCCTGCTTAAGACTCTCGAAGAGCCGCCCGCGCACGTAAAGTTCATATTCGCCACAACGCAGGCGCATAAAGTCCCATCTACAATACTTTCCAGGTGCCAGAGGTTCGATTTCAGGCGCATCTCAATAAAAGATATCGTCGATAGCCTTAAAAGCATAGCCAAGAAGGAAGGCGTAAAAGTTGATGATGATGTCCTTATATTGATAGCAAAGCATTCGGACGGTAGCATGAGAGATGCCCAGGTTGTGATGGATCAGATATCGTCATTTACCGAAGGAAAAATTAATATAGAAGACGCTTCTAAGATACTTGGCGCGGTAAGCGACGACATTCTTTTTGGCCTTGCGGACTCGATAAAACAGCAGGACGTGGTTGGAGCGCTCAAGATAATAGACAGCCTGGCGAATGAGGGCAAGGATATAGTACAGGTAATATTGTATATGATAGAGCATTTCAGAAATCTGTCTGTAATAAAGGTAAGCAAGGACCCCGCAAGCCTTATAGACGCTTCTGCCGAAAAGATAAAGCTTTATGACGAGCAAGCCCGAAAATTTACACAGGAGGAGATACTCTACATCATATATACGCTTTCCAATACAATAGACTTTGTCAGAAAATCTACAATAGCGAGAGTCCCATTCGAAGTCGCTATGATTAAACTGACGAGAAGAGGCGCGATAATACCCTCCGGCGAGATAGTGGAGAGGCTTGAAAGGCTGGAGAAGGGACTGAAGGACGGCAGCGTTAAAGGTGTGAGTGTAAGCCCGAAAGAGACCAGCTCCGAACCCCAAATCCAGAACCAAAAACCCACAACCCAGAAAAGCGCAGCGCTGGATGAGTTGATAACCGTATGGCCGGCGGTATTGAATTGCATAAAGGACCGTAAGATATCTATAGCGATGTATCTTAAAGAAGGGATGCCTTTAAACTTCGAAACGAATACGCTTTCCATAGAATTTCCAAAATCTTCAAAATTCCATAAAGAGATGCTCGAATCACCCGATTGCAAATCTTTAATATTGAAAGCGATAAAAGATATATCGGGCCTGGATATTAAGATAAAACTTACAATATCCGAATCCGATGATATGAACAGTAACGCCACGAGGGATGTTTTTGAGGAATCTTTGGGCGGCGTCTCCCAAAAAGACAGGAATTCCCAGGGGGATATCGACGAGCCGATAATAAACGACGCGCTCGAAATATTCGGCGGAGAGATAGAGAATGGGAACGGTAAAAATGGCGGGAGGCGGGTCTAGTGAGCGGATTTCCGGTTTCGATGAAAGCCCTTATAGAGGAATTTGCCAAGATGCCCGGCATAGGGCCCAAAAGCGCGCAGCGCCTGGCATTTTATATACTGCGGGCGCCGAAATCAGACGCGGACGCTCTATCCAAGGCTATCGGCAAGGTTAAGGAATCGGTGAGATTTTGCAAGGCTTGTAATAACCTAAGCGATGAGGAAGTTTGCGATATTTGTAAAAGCAAAACGCGCGATAGGTCTCTTCTTTGTGTAGTCGAAGAGCCAAATGACATAATAGCGATAGAGCGCGCGAAGGAATATAAAGGCATTTATCATGTGCTGTTAGGATCTTTATCGCCTCTGGACGGCATTGGGCCATCGGACCTGAAGATAAAAGAGCTGTTGGAAAGAGTGAAGAAAGAGAAGTTTAACGAGATAATCATAGCCACAGATTTTAATACAGAAGGTGAGGCGACGGCGCTTTATTTAACTAAACAGCTTAAAGATTCAGGCGCCAGGCTGACAAGGGTAGCCTATGGCATACCCGTAGGCAGTGATATAGAATACGCGGACCAGGCCACTATATTAAAAGCATTCGAGGGCAGGCGGGATCTTCAAAGGGCTTGACAGGCATTTAAGCATTTGATATATTATAACCCTGTTCCAAAAAGGAGGATACTATATGGGCGTAGTGGATGCAATAAAGAAGGGTTTCGGCGTTGCGAGCAAGAATTTATTGCTGATTTCGGTATTATTCGTATTCAATCTTATATGGAACATGGTTAATATAGCTCTTATGCCTGCCGGCGCTATATCTACCCCCGGCGCGGCACCTGCTGCCACAACACCTCTGGCTATTCCTCCGGAAGCCGCTATTATCAGCCTGATTGCCAGCATGGTATTTATACTGGCCAGCATATTTATGCAGGGCGGGTCTTTGGGGTTAGTTAAGGACTATATTAAGGAAGGCAAGATGAAGCTGGGCGGTTTTGCTTCATATGGGCTTAAATATTATTTGCGTCTTCTTGGTTTAGGAATTTTGATATTATTGCTTGTGGTGATAGTGGCTTTGATAGCCACCTTAATAATTGCGGCGACGGCTCCTTTAAATAACGTTGTAGCGACAGTAGTAGCCGCTATAATAGCCATAGCTATAGGCCTGGTAGGCATATATTTTGTGATCTTATTGGTAATGGCTCCGTATTCTTTGGTATGTGACGATACCGGTGTGATAGCGGCGATGAAGAAGAGTATGTCTGTCGTACGCAAATCATTCTGGAAAGTACTTTTGTTGCTGATATCGTTAGTATTGATAGCGATAGGCATAGGAGTTCTGATAGGTATAGTAACAGGACTTTTGACAGTGGCTATGCCCGCAAAGGCAGGCCAGGTAATTATAGGCATTGTTAACAGTTTGTTTAACGGATATTTTGGCGTAGTTATGATGGCGGCATTCATGGCTTATTATTTTGCTTTATCCGGAAAAGAAAAAGCTGCCGCATAATATATAGGGTAGATTCAGGCGAAGAGATGAAAGATTTAATAGAGATTCGCTGGCATGGCAGAGGCGGCCAGGGAGCAAAGACAGCCGCCCTTTTGTTTGGCGACGCCGCTTTAGCCTCAGGCAAGTATATCCAGGCATTCCCGGAGTATGGCCCGGAGAGAATGGGCGCTCCGGTCGCTTCATTTAACCGCGTTTCCTCAAAACCTATCTTTATACATTCAGGCGTGACGAATCCAGATGTTGTTGTTGTGCTTGACCCTACACTGATAGAATCTATCGACGTTACCGAAGGTATGCCTGAAAGCGGGGTGCTGATCGTAAATACGGAGAGATCTCCTCTGGATGTAAAGAATGACTGTAAGATAAAAGGGCAGATAAAGGTATTTACGGTAGACGCTTCTAAGATATCTACCGAGACCATAGGAAGAGATATACCGAATACGCCCATGCTTGGAGCTTTGATAAAAGCAACCGGGCTGTTAGATTTTAAAGAGATGCTCACGGATACAAAGGGCAAGCTTGAAAAGAAGTTTAAGTCCAAGCCGGAAGTTATAGAAGGGAATTTAAAGGCAATAGAACGCGCCTACAACGAGGTAAGAAGTTAATATGGCTATCGAAAAGAAAAAAGGCTGGAAGGAACTCACAAAAGGCGCTGTGATAGAAGGCGGCGGCACAGCCAAGCAATTTAAGACAGGCGACTGGAGAAGCGAAAGGCCCGTGCATATTCCGGAGAAATGCATCCATTGCATGGCCTGCTGGATATATTGTCCCGATTCCGCCGTTATAGTAAAGGACGGCAAGGTAGTCGGGTTCGATTACGATTATTGCAAAGGCTGCGGCATCTGTATGCACGAGTGCCCGGTTAAAGGCAAAGCCATAAAGATGATTTCCGAAAAAGAAGCCAAAAAAGAGCAGAAGATATGTCAAAAGTAAATATAGTAGCGAGAACCGGCAACGAGGCTATGGCAGAGGCGATGCGCCAGATAAATCCTGACGTAGTCGCGGCATATCCTATAACCCCCGCTACAGAAATAGTCCAGATATTCGCCACTTATGTTGCCGATGGCCTTGTGGATACAGAATTTGTTCCCGTAGAAAGCGAACATTCCGCTATGTCGGCCTGTATAGGCGCAAGCGTTGCGGGCGGCAGGACGATGACGGGCACATCCAGCCAGGGGCTCGCGTTGATGGCCGAAATGCTTTATATAGCGTCGGGGTTGAGGCTGCCGATAGTGCTTGCGGATGTTAATAGAGCCTTATCGAGTCCGATAAATATACATTGCGATCATTCCGACACCATGATGGTAAGAGACGCCGGTTGGATACAGATATTCTCCGAAAACGCGCAGGAAGCCTACGACAACATGATACAGGCTGTCAAAATAGCCGAAAAAGCGTCCTTGCCGGTAATAGTTACAACGGACGGTTTTATAATAAGCCACGGCATGGAGAGAGTTGAAATAATCGACGACAAAGAAGTGAAGAGTTTTGTCGGAACCAGAAATCCGGAGCATTATCTGTTAAATTTAGAAAAGCCCATAACTGTCGGCGCGCTGGATCTTCAGGATTACTATTTTGAACACAGGCGTCAGCTTGCCGAGGCGATGAAAGACTCCAAAGATGTTATACTGGACGTCGCGAAGGATTTTAAAAATAAGTTTGGCCGTTCTTACGAATTATTTGAAGCTTATAAGCTCGATGACGCAGAATATGCCATTATCGCTATGGGCTCTACCGCAGGCACGACCAAAGCCGTGGTGGATAGATTGCGTGAAAAAGGCATAAAGGCAGGCCTTTTAAAGCCCAGAGTCTTCAGGCCGTTTCCAAAGAACGAGATAGCGGACGCGGTTAAAGGCGTAAAAGCGATAGCGGTTCTTGACAGGTCAGATTCTATCAATGGAAATGAAGGGCCCCTGTGCGTTGAGGTTAAAGCGGCGCTTTTCGATAATAATATGAAGAAGATAGTTTTAAACTACATATATGGCCTTGGAGGCCGCGAGATAAAGCTTGATGATATAGAGAGCGTATATAAAGATCTTGCCGAAGCATTCAAAGGTAACGCAAAAGATATGGTTACATATCTGGGCGTGAGAGAATAATGGCTAATCTAAAAGAATTATCGAAACAGAAGGAATTGTTCACGGGCGGGCATCGCGCGTGCGCGGGCTGCGGCGCGGCGATAGTGGCAAGGCAGGTCCTTGCCGTAGCGGGCCCCAATACTGTGGTTACAAATGCCACAGGCTGCTTGGAGGTCGTATCCACGATATTTCCTTACACCGCCTGGAATGTGCCTTTTGTTCACAGCGCGTTTGAGAATGCCGCCGCCACGATAAGCGGAGTGGAGGCGTTATATAAGTCGTGGACCAGGCAGGGTAAATATAATAAGAAGCTAAACTTCATAGCGTTCGGTGGAGACGGCGGAACTTACGATATAGGGCTTCAGGCTTTGTCCGGAGCCATGGAGAGAGGCCACAATATTCTATACGTTTGCTACAACAACGAAGCCTATATGAATACCGGCGTGCAGCGTTCAGGCGCTACGCCAAAAGGAGCGGATACCTCAACAGCTCCCGTGGGAAAAATCAAAAAAGGTAAAGAGCAATATAGAAAAAATCTTACAGAGATAATGGTCGCCCATGGTATTCCGTATGTCGCCCAGGCGGTTGTGGGGAATTGGCGCGACCTTACGGCAAAAGTCGAAAAAGCTCTTTCGATAGAAGGCCCGAAATTTATAAACGTATTTCAGCCTTGCAGGCTCGGCTGGGCGTATAAGCCGGAGCTAACCTGTGAACTTGGACGTATGGCAGCGGATGCCTGTATGTGGCCGCTCTATGAAGTTGTAAACGGCCAATATAAGATTACCTACAAGCCCAAAGAGAAGAAGAGTATTGTGGAATGGGTAAAGTTACAGGGCAGATTCCGGCACCTGACAAAGCCCGAGAATAAAGCGCTTCTTGATGATATACAGGCCCAGGTAGATAAGTTGTGGAATGATTTATTGAAGAAAGAAGCCGCAACAGCTTAGTGATTCCTCCGAAATTCACAATCCCCTTTTTCACAGATATCGCAGCTTGAAATAAATTTTTTAAAGATACCCTCATTGGCGATAGCTACCATAGCGGATATAGATTTTTTCGGAACCATCATGCAGCCTTCGGTTAACTCCACGCCAGCTTTAGAAAAATCCAGTACTTTTGCCAGCTTAAACTGTTCTTCTGTGGGCCAATCACAGTATCCCGGCGAAAATCTGCTTGAAACACTCTTCTTTAGAAGCGAATAATTTCTGCGCAGCCTGTTTTCGAGTCTTTCCGCAAGCGATTCTACGGCGAATGATCCTATCCTGTCCAATAGATATCCTCCCAATGGGTCGCTGCCGGACGTGAATAGGCTCGCCTCTTTTTCAATACCATTTCCGATGGTCACTACAAACAGCGCCAGGCTTTCGGCGCCTTTTATAAATGGAGGGATCTTTCTCGTAGAGAACCTGACAGGGCCCTCTATCTCTATGAAATCATCACCTATTTGTAGTATCTTTTTTTCTATAAAGAAGTATTTTGCGTCGGCAAGCGATCTCGCTTTTCTTATGCAGACGCTAAGCGCGGCCCTTATATTGACCGCGCGCTCACTCTTATCCGATATATCTATGTGTTCCGACCTATGAACTTCTTTTTTGACAAAATCCCAGTCTATGCCTACATAATGAGGAGGCAATATTATCTTATGCAGGAAGTCATTATAAAAATTGGCGAAAGGAGTGGGCGCTTTTTCATTAATAACACGGCTCATCTCCTCATGACGCTCTCTATATAGAAGAAGAATGCCCAAGGTTATCATAAGGATGCCGGGTATTATAGGAAGGATAAGCCCGGCAATCCCTATAAGGATAATAAGAACCGCTATAAGTTTTATGAACATTAGTTTTTATCTGCCAAGGAATCTTTTTATTCTTACCAGGGCTTCTCTTATGTTCTGAAGACTGGAAGCATAAGATATGCGCACATAGCCTTCACCCGAAGAGCCGAAAGCGGTTCCCGGCACCAAAGCCACCCGTTCTTTTTCTAAAAGCCCCTTAGCGAACTCCATGGACGACAGTCTGGAGCTTTTTATCGAAGGAAACGCGTAAAAAGCGCCCTCCGGTTTGTGGCAGGACAGCCCTATCTCATTTAAGCCAGATATGACAAGCTCACGTCTTCTTCTATATTCGCGCTTCATTTCAAGAACGGATCTCTCGCCATTTTTGAGGGCTTCCCTGGCGGCCATCTGTGACATTATAGAAGCGCAGAGCATCGTGTACTGATGTATCTTTGTCATGAGCGATACCATCTTTTCCGGCGCGCATACGTAGCCTATGCGCCAACCGGTCATCGCGTAGGATTTTGAAAATCCGTTCAAATATATGGTGCGCTCTTTCATATGGGGCAATGTCGGGAATGGAGTGTGATCAAAGTCATATGTGAGGTCACCGTATATCTCATCGCTTATCATTATGAGATTACGTTTTAATATTGCCCTGGATATATCCTTTAATTCCGCCTTTGTATACGAAGCTCCCGTAGGATTATTAGGATAATTTAATATTATACCCTTGGTCTTACTATCACAATGTTTCAATATATCTTTCGCGGTTATCTTAAACTCTTTATCCGGATCCGTCTTTATAAAAACTGGTTCTCCCCCCGCAAGGGTAACCAGCGGGCCATAGGATACATAGTAAGGCTCGGGGATGAGTATCTTATCGCCCTTATTCATGATCGCTCTCATTGCCAGATCAAATGCTTCGCTTACACCCACGGTTATCAGTATTTCATCGGTTGGATCATACTCCAGAGAATACTTGCGTTTTAGGTAGCGCGATATATCCTGCCGGAGTTCTTGAGTTCCCTTATTCGAAGTATAAGAGGTATGTCCCTGCTCGAGAGAATATATAGCGGACTCTCTGATGTTCCATGGTGTTACAAAGTCCGGTTCCCCGACGCCAAGGGAGATAACGTCTTTCATGCCGAGCACGAGGTCGAAGAAGACCCTTATGCCTGACGACGGTATCTGTTCTACTAATTTAGATGTCTTCATTTATAGTGATATTGCCTCTCTCTTGTCTCTTTTTGCCTGTCTTAAAATGTCCCCATCCTCTTTATATTTTTTCAGGATGAAATGAGTGACTGTGCTGCGCACATTCTCCATGCATGCCAATTTTGACGATACAAAATCGGAAATAGTATGTATATTTTTACCTTCAACTACCACAAGAAGGTCGTAAGTCCCGGACATAAGGTAGCATGCGCTCACTTCGGGGAATTGATATATCCTTTCCGCCAGATAGTCGAATCCCAGGTCCTTCTTCGGCGCTATCTTGACCTCTATAAGGGCGCGCACATCAGAATATTCATCCCTGACGAGCTCTTTATTTATAACGGCCTTATATTTAAGTATCACGCCATCTTTCTCAAATTTCTTTATCGCACTCTTCACGGCCTGCACTTTCATGCCGGTCATCTTGGCAATCTCTTCCGGCGTGGTGCGCGCGTCTTTTTCCAGTATCTCTAATATTTCGTTCATTTTATCCTCCTAATTAAAAGGGCTAGCCTTTGTTATGAGGCCAGCCCTTTAAGTTGCGAATCTGTTTGTCAAAAAACCTACTTAGTGGACGCCTCCTCCTCGACAGGGCTGGCGGCGGAAGACGAGCCGGATGAATATTTGCTCAAAGCTTCCCAGGTTCTGTTTCCGACCACACCGTCAGCGGCAAGGCCATTTTCCGTCTGGAATTTTCTTATGGCGGATCTGGTCTTTCTTCCTTTTACACCGTCTACCTCGCCTTTATAAAAACCGGCGTTCTTAAGGCATGTCTGTATCTCTTTTACGCGCTCTTTGTCCTGCGCGCTTCTCTTATGCTTTATTCCAACGTTTGATCTCGAAGATGAACGAGCCATTTTCTCGGCCTTCATCTCCTCGACTTTCGCGGCCTGCTCCATCGCGATGCGTTCAGTTTCGGACTGTTTGGATTCTACGCCTTCGACCCTGGTCTCAAGCGTATCGACCTTCGTCTTTATGCCCTTTACTTCTTCGGATAGTTTTTTCTGGGCTGAACTGCATCCGGAAACAGTCAATGAGGCACATAGTATTAGTGCAATGAGTAAAAAACCAATTTTATTCATGATACGTGCTCCTTTCAAATTTATCTTTAAGTTAGGATTATATGCCAATGCGTAAAAAAAATCAATACTTATTTGTTTTTATCTTGTCTTGTTTTCCAGCTTTTTGAACTCTTCCCATATTTCATTGGGAAGCCGGTCGTCAAACTGCCTTAAAAAGGTCTTTACTCCATCCAGTTCCGTTTTCCAGTCGGATAAATTTATCTCAAATAGCTTTTCCATGCGTTCTTTAGGAATATCCAAACCGCTAAGATCCATATCTTCCAATTTCGGTATAAGGCCTATTGGATTGGGTTTCGCGCCTACCCTGTTATTAACACGGTCTATCATCCATTTTAACACTCTTATATTTTCTCCGAACCCGGGCCATAGATATTTGCCTTCCTCATCCTGACGGAACCAGTTGACGAAGAATATCTTTGGCGGGTTATCCATCTTCTTGCCTATATTCAGCCAATGGTTAAAATAGTCTCCCATATTGTAGCCGCAAAAAGGAAGCATGGCCATCGGATCACGTCTTAAGACACCTTCTTTTTGCGTCGTCGCGGCGGTTGTCTCCGAGCCCATGCGGGCCGCTAAGAATACGCCGTTTTGCCAATCCAAACTCTCATAGACAAGCGGTATAAGATGGGAGCGTTTTCCGCCGAATATTATTGCCGATATCGGTACGCCTTTTGGGGTATCCACTTCCTTGGATAGCGTTGGAGCATTATACATGGATACCGTAAACCTTGAGTTAGGATGCGCCGCTTTTGTGCCTGAAGAAGCGTCCCATGGATTGCCCTGCCAATCCAGAAGATTTTTAGGCGCGTTCCCATCAATGCCTTCCCACCATGGTTCGCCTGTATCGGTATTCAATGCCGTATTGGTAAATATGGTAGGATAAAAGTTACTGCTCTTAAGCGTCCTGATCATATTAGGATTTGTCTTCATCGAAGTCCCGGGAGCGACTCCGAAAAATCCCGCTTCCGGATTTATCGCCCAGAGCCTTCCGTCGGGCCCTACATTCATCCATGCTATATCATCACCCAGTGTCCATATTTTGTAACCCGGCAGAGCTGATTCCATCATAGCTAAATTTGTCTTGCCACAGGCGGAGGGCAGCGCCGCCGTAACATATGTAATCTCGCCGCTTGGAGCTTGAATCCCAAGTATTACCATGTGCTCCGCCAGCCAGCCTTCCTGTAGGCCCAGCCACGAAGCTATCCTTAAAGAAAAGCACTTTTTGCCTAACAAGGCATTCCCGCCGTAGCCTGAGCCTATGCTCCATACGAAATGTTCGAGAGGGAAGTGCACAATAAGTCTTTTGTCGGGGTCGAGATTTCCTATTGAATGAAGGCCTCTGACGAAGTCGCTTTTATTTCCTATCCTCGCTATCGCAGCCTTTCCCATTCTCGTCATTATTCTCATGCTTATAGCGACATAAGAAGTGTCGGTAAGCTGTATACATGCCTTGGCGTAGGGTGAGTCGGGGTGGCCCATCATATATGGCAGTACATACATCGTCCTGCCCTTCATGCATCCTTCGGATAGCTTTCGCATTTTAGCCTTAGCTTCTTTAGGATCCATCCAATTATTATTTGGCCCGGCGGTGGCCCTGTCGGGGTAGCATACGAAAGTGAGATGCTCTGTGCGGGCAACGTCGGTAGGGTGGCTTCTATGCAAATAAGCGTTGGGCCAGCTTTTCTGATTCAATTCGGTGAATACGGGCTGACCGTTTATCTTTTCTTCCCGCATACCTATCTCAATGAGTTTCCGGGCCTCAGCGTCAGAACCGTCACACCAATAAATCTTATCCGGCTTTGTCAGCTTTGCCTGTTCCTCAACCCATTTTTCGAGCGGTGTTGCCATATTCTTCCTAATGTTTTATGTGTAAGTCCGTATTTGGCGTGGTATTATACCACAAAAGAGGGAGTTCTCTATAAAAGTTTTCTTCCCTATTTTACGTAAGCCTTGATTATTTTTTGCTCTGAAATAGGCTTATCCGAGGGGCCTGTAGCCGTATTTTCTATTTTTTCTACAACATCGTAGCCTGATATCACCTTGCCGAATATGGTGTGATGCATATTCAGCCATGGTGTAGCCGCCGTTGTGATAAAGAACTGGCTGCCATTGGTATTGGGGCCTGCATTTGCCATTGCCAGAATACCGGGTGAGTCAAAACCAACATTTTTATTAAATTCATCCGCGAAAGACTTGCCCCATACCGATGATCCGCCCATGCCTGTTCCTGTGGGATCTCCGCCCTGGATCATAAATTCCTTTATGACCCTGTGAAATATTAATCCATTGTAATATCCTTTTTCGGCCAGTTTCACGAAATTTTCACACGCTTTTGGCGCTATATCAGGCATGAGTTTAATCTCTATCTCGCCCTGGTTTGTTTCTAAAACGACTATTTTTTCATCCATCGCGAATAATCCTCCGTTAATGTTTATACCAGTCAGTAAAACGATCAAACAAGCGCTTAAAATCAGTATTTTTAGGCTCATAATAGTTTTTTCCTTTTTTGCCATTGTATCTTAAACGAAACGTGTGTGCAAGATAAAACTATTTGAAAAAGCCCTGTCGATATGCTATCATCTTACCTGCAATAGTCGTTCTTTAAAATTTTTCACTCCCCTGTAGCTCAGCTGGCCTCCGGCCCTACGGGCCGCCTCCGGCTCTACAGAGCCGTAGGCTCGGAGAGTAGGCCCGGAGGGTAGAGCATGTGAAAGGTTTTCTATTAGAATGTATTATGTATATGTTTTAAAAAGTGAAAAAGACGGCAAGTTATATACGGGGCATACTGATAACATAGAGAGAAGGCTATCTGAGCATAACAGTGGTAGGGTAAGATCAACAGCAGCAAGAAAACCATTTATTGTGCTGCATTTTGAAACATTTCCCACGAAATCTGAGGCGCGCTGGCAAGAACGCTGCCTCAAAACCGCGTGGGGTAAGAAGAAACTCAAGAGCTCTTTTATATAAATCGTTCCCCTGTAGCTCAGCTGGTAGAGCATGTGGCTGTTAACCACAGTGTCCTAGGTTCGAGTCCTAGCGGGGGAGCCAATTTGTAACATAGGCAGAACTGCTGTCTCAGTGGTTCTGCCTATTTCTTTTTCTTCGAGCAATGGGGCGGTGTATTCGAGGGTTACGTCGGGCGGGGTTATGATAATTCGCTTTACGAAGGTTCTTAAGACGGCCTTTTGCTCCATGATCGTGCCGTCCTTGAGGAGTTGAGTCAAATCCGTGGCAAATTCCTTGAGGGCTTGAAGGTCAAACGGCAAACGTGC